>CAYSMU010000164.1:0-6940 GCA_964432145.1 uncultured Chloracidobacterium sp. | reverse complement strand
GTAACCCCAGGCCCAACGGCGAAAATAAAATCTGTCGCTGAAGGCGACGAACAAGGGACGATATATTAGTCGCTTTCAGCGACCGCCCGTTGTTTTCGCAAACCCTAGGGTTCCGGCCTTCGGCCTTCACCCTAGGCTTTAATGTCCGTCGCCGTTGGCGACACAACACCTGCATATCCGTTGTATATTGGCGACGGTGAACCTGGGATTTACAATGGCAACCTCGCTGGTGCGAATCTTCTTTCTTTTCCTTTTACTCTGCGTGCTCTGCGGTCTCGGCGTTGAAATAAGAGCACAAGGCCTGCCGGTCGCCTCGCCGCAGTCGGTCGGGATGAATGCGGCGAAGCTCGAGCAGATCGAGCAGCTTGTTCTCGCGGACATCGCTAATAAGAAACTGCCCGGGGCGGTTGTTGTCGTTGGCCATCGAGGGAAGATCGTTTACAGGAAGGCGTTCGGGAATCGCTCGCTGGTGCCGACGGTCGAGAAGATGACGGTCGATACGATCTTTGATCTCGCAAGCTTAACCAAGCCGATCGCGACCGCGACGTCGATCATGATCCTAGTCGAGCAGGGCAAACTGCGGCTCAGCGACACCGTCGGGATGTATATCCCCGACATCGACGACGCGAACGCCAAACGCGTCACCATCCAGCAGCTACTCACCCACACCTCCGGCTACCGCCCCGATTTCGACCTCGGCGAAAAATGGACCGGTCGCGACGGCATGCTCGCCGCCCTCAAAAAAGAAAAGCTGCGAACGCCGCCGGGGACAAGGTTTGTATATTCGGATATTGGTTTTATTGTGTTGGGGGAGATCATTTATCGGAAAGGCGATCACTATTGTGCTGAGCCGATGGGGATGGCTTCACCCGTTAGCAAACGCGGCTGCGAACAGCAGACTGCCTCTAAGTACATTTGGCAGCCAACCGCCATGAAGGACACGACTTTCATGGGACTACCTGACCGCCTTGAAGCTCTTGTGGGTGACGAGACTCTCCTCGAGAAGCGCTCTGCCCCGACCGAAAATATTAGGGGGCAGAATAGCTATTTGGGTTCAAAGTTTGAGGGCGATTCGACGTTAGGTGAACTTGTTCTTCGCGGGCAGGTACACGATCCGACGGCCTACCGCATGAATGGAATAGCCGGGCACGCCGGACTTTTCTCGACGGCTGACGACCTTGCTCGCTACTGCCAGATGCTGCTGAACGGCGGGACGTTGAATGGGAAGCGGGTGATGTCGGCTCAGACTATTTCGCGGATGACCGCCCCAATCGTGGTTTCCGAATCTGGCGATGCTCGCGGGCTTGGGTGGGATATTAATACTTCTTTCTCGGCGAATCGCGGCGATTTTTTTCCGCTTGGTTCGTTTGGGCATACGGGTTTTACGGGGACGGGCGTTTGGATCGACCGGGTTTCGCAGACGTTTGTCGTCTTCCTCTCGAATCGCGTTCACCCCGACGGTAAAGGCGACGTCGGGCCGCTGCGTGCGAAGGTAGCGACGGTGGTTGCCTCCGCAATAGAGGACACGCCGATAGAGAAATTCAAACAGGCCGAGGCAGAGTTCAATGCGGCGGTCGCGGCTCAGGTGCCGAGATTTAAGGAGTACGTCGCTGCAGAAGAGCGGAGGAAGCAGCTGTCAGCTGTCAGCCCTCAGCTATCAGCTAATCCGACATCCGTTACTGTTTTGAATGGAATCGACGTTCTGGAGAAGAACGGGTTTAAGGAACTCGAAGGCAAGCGTATCGGTCTCGTCACGAACCACACCGGTCGAAACCTCGCCGGTAAACAGACGATCGACATTATTAAAGAAGCTCCAAACGTAAATCTCGTAGCGATATTCGCGCCTGAGCACGGCATTCGCGGCGAGCTTGATGTTTCGAAGATCGACGATAGCAAAGACGAAAAGACGGGCCTTCCGATCTATTCGCTTTATGGCGAAACGCGGCGGCCGAAGCCTGAACATATTAAGGACATCGACGCGTTTGTTTATGACATTCAGGACATCGGAGCGAGATTTTACACCTACACGGCGACGCTCAGGAATGTGATGGAAGAGGCCGCGAAAGCAGGGAAGCCGGTCTTCGTCCTTGACCGGCCAAACCCGATCAACGGGAACGCCGTCGAAGGCTCGTTGGCCGATGAAGACAAACTCTCATTCATTGCCGCCCACACGACACCGGTCCGCTACGGCCTGACGATCGGCGAACTTGGCACGATGATGAACGCCGAGCGAAAGATCGGAGCCGATCTGCGAGTCATTAAGATGGACGGGTGGTCGCGGTCGATGTGGTTCGACGAGACGGGGCAGACGTGGGTAAATCCAAGTCCGAATATGCGTTCGCTCACCCAGGCCACGCTTTATCCCGGAATCGGCCTTCTTGAGACGACAAACCTTAGCGTCGGCCGCGGCACGGACACGCCATTTGAAATTATTGGTGCTCCGTGGCTCGATGGACAGAAACTGGCAAAATATCTCAACGAACGAAATATTAAAGGCGTTCGCTTTATTCCGATCCGGTTTAAGCCGAATGCATCCGTCTTTAAGGACGAGCAGCTCGGCGGTATCAATATCCTGATCACCGACCGAAACGCACTGAATTCGACCATGATGGGGATCGAGATCGCAGGCGCCCTCCGCAAGCTTTATCCAAACGAGTGGCAAGTGGACCGTTATCTGCGCCTTCTTGTAAATCAGGAGATCCTCTATGCCGTGAAACGCGGCGAAACGCCGGAGAACATCGAGAAATTGGTCCGACCAAAATTGGAGCAATTTTCGGCCCGTCGGGCATCATATTTGCTTTACAAATGAGTAGTTTAGGGGTATAACCTTTTCAGTTTCTTTCGTTTCGCAACAACCCGTTTGATATCAATGGTTTCACTATTTTTGTGCAAATAGTTGGGCGTATTGCGATAACGAAAATTTGAATAAATCTCCATTAGCGTAAATTTATTTTATGGATATCCGTCCGAAGTTCGTCGAAAGACTTAAGGAAAAGCGAGGGAATATGTTGAAAAGAACACGTTGGTTTGCCACAGTTGCGATCGTGATTTGGGCCAGTACCATGATCGCGTTGGGTCAGGAGGTCACTGGTAATATTGTCGGCTCTGTCAAAGATGCGAATGGTGCCGCGGTAGCCGGAGCAACGGTTACCTTGCGAGAATCTGCTCAGAATGTCGTGATCCGCACGGCGACTACGGATGCTGAGGGTGATTTTTCGTTTCCGAACATAGGGACGACCAGTTATTCGATCTCGGTTGAAGCTCCGAACTTTAAGAAGTCGGTTCAGACCGGGATCAAGGTTGATGTCGGCCAGCGCAGATCAGTCGAGATCGTACTTGCGGCCGGACGGATCGACGAAGTAGTGACTGTCGAGGCTGACGCTGTTGCGGTTGAACTGAGCTCAGCTACAAGTGGTACCGTGATTAATGGCGATCAAGTTCGCGAACTTTCCATTAATAACCGAAATTTTACTCAGCTTGTTACCCTCGCCCCGGGCGTTTCGAATGACTTATCGGATCAGGTCTACGTAGGAACGACGAATCCTGACGGCCAGGCGAATATTGTTTCGATTTCGGTAAATGGGGCCAGGTCGAGCCAGAACACGTTTACGGTTGACGGGGCTGATGTGACCGACCGGGGTTCGAACTTGACAATTCAGGCGTATCCAAGCGTTGATTCAATTGGAGAATTCAGAGTTCTAAGGTCGCTATACCCTGCGGAATCCGGACGAAGCGGCGGCGGCCAGGTGAATGTAGTCACACGAAGTGGTACGTCAAAATTCCACGGCAGCGTATACGAATTTATTAGAAACGAGGCCTTTAACGCGAACCGTGTCGAGATCAATAATCTTATTAATCCTCCTCTTGGTCGTGATTCGAATGGACGGGCTAAGCGTCCGCCATTCCGTTATAACAATTATGGCTGGACCATCGGTGGACCGGTCTATTTCCTGAACTTTGGTGAGGCCGACCCGGGCGAAGGCTATTTCAGACGATATGAAAAGACATTTTTCTTCTTTTCTCAGGAATGGCGTAAGGACAAGCGATTTCCGACGCTTACATCAACCGTTCCGACGCAAAATCAGCGAAATGCTTTTTTTACGGTACCTATATGTTTACAGGCAACCGGAACCGCATGCACTTTAACGCTTCCAGCGAACAGCACGCTTGCGAATGTAAATCCGATAGCGCAACAATATGTGGATCGGATTTATAAACAACTGCCACTTCCCAATTCCGGGGTTAATACGCTGATCGCCCCGGCCGATGGGATTTCAGATTTTCGCCAAGAGTTGATTAAGATCGATCATACTTTTAATGACAAGGTCTCTGGATATTACAGATACCAGCGGGATACCATACCTACGATTGATGCAAATTCGCTGTTTTCGTCGGGTTCGGGCCTTCCGGGCGTATCGACCACCTCGACAGATTCGCCCGGCCGTACGCACACGGCGCAAATAACATATGCGGCATCCCCGAGACTAATTGTCGAAGGGCGTTTCACTTATGGCTACGGAGCAATCCTAAGTAGTAACATCGGCCTTTTGGCGAAGGATCGGACTCCCATTACGATACCCCTGGCGTACCCTTCGACACGAGACAGAATACCGACAATTAGTGGAAATGGCTTTAGTGCTCTTCAGAGTTTTGGACCGTATGACAACTTTTCATACAAGGCCAATTCTGCAGGATCGGTGACCTGGCTCTCGGGCAATCACACGATGAAATTTGGGGTTATTTATTCGAAGTACCGGAAAAATGAAAACGCCCTTGGCGGTAACAACGAAGGGCTGTTTTCTGGATTCAATACTCCCGGCGCAACTGGCAATGTGATAGCAACCGGGGGGAATACAACGCAACAGTTGTGGGCGAATTTCTTGATGGGCACCAACGTCACGTTTACTCAGGCGAGTTTCGATTATACGGCCGATCTTCGGCAGGAGACTTTTGAAGGTTTTGCCCAGGACGAATGGAAGGCTCGCCGTAATTTGACTCTTTATGCGGGAGTTCGTTATTCGTTTTTCGGATCGCCCTATGATAAGAATGGTCGGCTGACGAATTTCGTTCCGGAACTCTTTGATCGTGCGGCTGCTCCATTGGTAACGGGAGCGGGCAATCGTGTTCCGGGAACGGGCAACTACTGCAACGGCCTGATTGCCAATGCAGGTGCTGTCCCTGCGTTTCCAAACTGTACAACGACAGAGTCACCGTGGGGTAGATCGATTATGGACATTCCGAGGGCGGATTTTGCACCTCGTGTCGGACTTGCCTGGGATCCTTTCGGCAAGGGAACCTCTGTGATACGAACAGGGTACGGAATCTATCATGAGCAGGTCCTCAACGGGATATTTCTGCAGAATATCGCAACGAATCCGCCATACCAGCAGACATGTCAGGTGGTTGGGACGAGCTTGAGCAATCCCGTGCCGAACGGGTGTGCCGTTATAGCGTCAAATACGGTGGGCAATATTCGTGCGGTGCAGCCGGATTGGAAGACTCCATACATGCAACACTGGTCCTTTGATTTTCAACATCAGTTGAGTCGAAAGTCAATAGTTTCCGCGGGTTACTACGGATCAAAGGGCACTCATCTAATCGGGGGGTATGAACTTAACCTCCTTAGGCCTGGCCAGGCATTGACAAGCATGTGCGCTGTAGGTGCATCGACCACTCCGACCGCGCCATGTCAATTGCCGAATCAGGCGTTCTTCAGTTCCGCTGCTGAGGCGGTTTTGGATCAGCTACGGCCATATCGGGGGTATCGTTCGATCACGATGATCCAGCCACGGTACAACTCCAATTATCACAGTCTACAGGTATCGGGTACGCAACGATTCGAAGGTGCATCACAGATAAATCTGTCTTACACCTGGGCGAAAAATCTTACAGATGCCCAAAACGACCGCTCAACATCGCCGCAGAATATTTATGATATCAATTTGGAGAAGGGAAGGGCGTTTCTTGATCGCCGTCATATTCTGACGGTAAATTATGTTTATGAATTGCCCTTCTTCCAGAAACAACAGGGATTTGTTGGAAAGGCTCTTGGGGGTTGGCAAGTGTCTGGAATTGCAACTTACCAGACCGGTCTTCCCTTCACGCCCACTGTCTCGGCCTTTGATCCGGCCGGTCTTGGCCTTATACCGCCTCCGTTGACGGTTGCTAGACCGAATGTCACTTGCGATCCAAATTCAGGCGGGGCCCAAACACCCCAACAGTGGTTTAATACTGCTTGTTTTCAGATTACGCCAATCGCTAATACGAGCCCAATCGCAAATGTGGTCGGAAATGGTGGGCGTGGCATTGTCAACGGTCCGCCGACGAAGCGTGTCGACCTTACACTGTCAAAGAATCTCAGATTTACGGAGAACCTACGAATACAGCTTCGGGCTGAGGCGTTTAACGTGTTCAATTTCTCGAACCCACGAGGCCTCAGTACATTGGTTTGGAGCCAAACCACTCAGCCTGTGGCGCAGGGCGGTAATGGATCGTCAACCTTTGGGCAGGTCGTCAGTTGGCGTGATCCTCGCGTCATGCAGTTCGCGGCAAAGTTCTACTTCTAGGGCTTTTCGAATTTTCCTTACCCGCGTCGTTCTGGCAACAGAGCGGCGCGGTACTTTTTTGGTTGTCGGGGGGGCTTTAGTAATGGATAATTTGATTTTATGACCCGCAACTTGGTGGAAAACTCAATGGCGGTAGATGATTCAACTATCGTTGCGATTTCGTTTTCTGAGAGCTTGATTACGAGAATTAACGATTCAACGGATATCGAAGCCGACCAAATCTTTTCCGGCTTGCATGTCCTGCCGGGATTCGTTGACATTCATAATCACGGGGCAGTTGGTGTCGATGTTAATGAGGCAGATGTCGGTGGGTTGTTGCGAGTAGCCGGCTATCTGGCGAGGAATGGTGTCACCGCGTGGGTGCCAACGCTTGT
>CAYSMU010000163.1:0-6949 GCA_964432145.1 uncultured Chloracidobacterium sp. | reverse complement strand
ACGGGGTCGAAGGCGGCGATCATTTCACGCATAGACGACGCAATATCAAAGCCTGAGTCCTCGATACCCTTTAGCTGCTCGGCAAAATAGAATGAGAGAACGGCACCATTTTCATAATCGTCGTAGAGCCTGGCAATACTCTCGTCAGAAAGTGCCTGTTTGAATTTGTCGAGGTCCGCTGAGACGGCGCGGCGATCAGCATCGGTTTTCATTCCGGCGATCCTTGTTCGCGCCTGGTCTGTGGCGATCCTGATCTGAGCGAATTCGCCCTGCCGTACGTCTATCGCGGCGACGAGTGACCGCGTGATAGCTATGAACGGATCGATCGAGATCGAAGGATCCGTCTTGCGGCGCTCGTCGATCAGGGGTTTTGCCCAGGTTCGCATTGCCGCGACCTCATTCGAGTTGGCAAGCACTAGCGGATCGACCACGAAACGAAGGTATGCCCGCCGGGCGTCGGTAAAGCTTAGATCGGTATCGGGCGGAACGATCACATAGTAATCGTCTTTTATGTTGACGAAATTGATATCGCCCTTAGCTGCGAGCCTTTCGGGTACGATGAAGAACCGGCGTTCCGATTCGCGGAGTTCGGTTTGTATCAACGTGTCGGCTTTGCTGTTCGACTTTTTGGTTTCGACTTTCACCCGCTCGATAAAGGCTAGCCGCGGACGTGTATGAAGATAATCGAGAAGCTCCTTGACCATCTCTTTGGCAGAGGTTCGAAGAACAAGGTCGGCTTCGGAGCGATAGTCTTTGACGTAATCGTCAAGGCGCGATCCGATAGGAGACCGGCGATAGAACTCGCGTGCGAGCGGAGCAAAATCGAGAACATCAAGCAGGCTGCCGGGCAGGTCGCTTGTAATGACCGGGTCGGCAAGTTCGGGTACAGGCGTAAGGGTATACGCCATCGAGATAAAAGGAGCGATCAGTTGGGCGTCGGTGAGCTTAGCATTTCGCTTTTTATGAGCGGCAACGAAGGCGGATATTTTGCGGCGGAGGTCTTCGGGTACGGTAGCATTGTCTGCAACAAGCTGTTCTCGAAACCTGATGCTTTTTTCCGAAAGCGGCGTGTTGATGAGTTTCTCGCCTCCGCCGGGCGGGTTAGCCATTTCGAGTGCGGCAAGCACGACGATCAATCGCTTGTCAGGCTCGATCCGTACGCCATAATTCGACAGGTCAAATCCTGTCGGCACGTTTTGAGAAAGCACGTTTGCCGCCGCAAACAAGACGATTATGAAAGGAATGATTCGACGCATTAATACCTACTAACTTGCGAAATACCGCTTTTATACAGATGTTGCCGAGCCACCTTAAGATGCACCCGAACGGTCCGAACCCCGAACTAGATAGCTTACTATCGGACCGGCAGGAAATAAAAGGGGACCGCGTGATTTGCTCGGTCAATGCATCGGGAGAGTTCCGGCCGCAAAGCGTAGACATTTCGAGATTGACCAGCTTAACTGCAGCGTCTAAACTCATCTTTTCTTTCTGTTGGGCAAAGGCTCGCTTTTATTTGCTATGACCACCTTCGTAACTCGGAAACGGCTTGCCGTTTTATCCGTCGCCGTTGTCTGTATTCTCTTGGGGCTGCTCGTTTTTGGGCCTGTCGGAAATGCGGCATCGATAACTTCGGTATTCACTTCCGCCATCCCAAAGTCGAACGGGAGCTTTTTCACCGCTGTCGTCCAGCCCGCAGATAAGATATCAGCTGAGGTAAAGGCCGATATCGCGGGCGGCAAAAGTACTTCAGTAGTTATATTCCTGGCGGACCAGGCCGATGTCACGGCCGCTTATGACATTAAGGATCAAGACGAACGCGGCTGGTTCGTTTACCGCACCTTGAATCAGCACGCCGAAGAGACTCAGGCGGGGCTGCGGTCTTTCTTGTTAAGTAAACGAGCGGCATTCCAGTCATTCTGGATCGCCAATATGATCGTTGCGGTCGCGGATAAAAAGTTGGTCGATGAATTGTCCTATCGGCCCGATGTCGCTCGTATCGATTCAAATCGCCCGGCTCGATGGATCGAAGACCCTGAGATCGCGGACCCCAGCGACTCTCCGCGTTCTCCTGATACACCGGCGGCGGCAGAATGGGGCGTTACTCGGGTAAACGCGCCGCAGGTCTGGGGACAGGGCTTTACCGGACAGGGGATCGTGATCGGCGAACTTGATACCGGTGTCCGTTGGACACATAATGCACTCAAACCTAAGTACAGAGGATGGGACGGGCTCTTTGCCGATCATAATTATAATTGGTGGGACTCGGTCCATACGGGCGGCGGCACCTGCGGTCCAAATACGGTGGCACCGTGCGACGACAACGGACATGGCACTCATACAGCGGGCACTACCGTCGGCGACGACGGAACAAATCAAGTCGGCGTTGCTCCGGGTGCCAAGTGGATCGGCTGCCGCAATATGAACGTCGGCAACGGAACGCCGGCAACTTATACCGAGTGCTTTCAGTTCATGCTCGCTCCGACTGACCTTGCCGGCAACAACCCGAATCCTTCGTTGAGGCCGCATGTGCTGAATAATTCGTGGGGCTGCCCCGCAAGCGAAGGATGCACGACACGAGGCGAGCTTCAGACGATCGTTAGTAACCTTGACGCATCCGGCATATTCGTCGCCGTGTCGGCAGGAAATTCGGGCTCAGGTTGTTCGACCGTGTCGGATCCCCCGGCCATATACGACGCTTCGTTCTCGGTCGGTGCGACCGACATTAACAACAATTTGGCAAGTTTCAGCAGCCGCGGGCCGTCGACTTTCTATACGCCGAATTTGTTAAAGCCGAATATTTCGGCACCGGGCGTGAGCGTCCGGTCGTCCACGAGGACCAGTGATACAAGCTTTGGCAGCCTGAGCGGAACGTCAATGGCAGGACCGCATGTCGCCGGTGTCGTGGCTTTGCTATGGTCTGCCCGGCCATCCTTGGTCCGGAATAATGCGGCCACAAAAGCATTGCTCCAGAATACCGCCAATCCGGGAGTGAATGTCGCATTGCAAACGTGCGGCGGCATCGCCTCGACCCAGATACCCAACAACTCGTTTGGATACGGCCGTATCGATGCGTTCGCCGCATTCACTGCCTCAGGCGGCGGAACACCGACACCGACCAATACCCCGACGGCGACACCGACCAATACCCCGACGGCGACGCCAACAAATACTCCGACGGCGACACCGACCAATACTCCGACGGCTACGCCAACGAATACTCCTACGGCGACGCCCACTAATACCCCAACCGCTACTCCGACGGCGACCCCGGTCACGCCTGCGTTCTCGATCAACAACGTCACTGTTATTGAGCCTCAGGTTTTGACTTCTTCGATGGTCTTTACGATCACTAAGACCGGCGACAACGGCCAGCTGTCGTCCGTGCTTGTAACTACATCGGACGGTACGGCGACGGCAAATGTCGACTACGTTCCGATCTCTAACCAATTGATCTCGTTCCCTAACGGAACTTCCACGCAGCAGGTAACGGTAACCATAATCGGCGACATGATGGCCGAACCTGATGAGACGCTCTTCGTCAACCTTCATGATCCTGTGAATGCGGTCGTGTCCGTAACGCCGGGAGTAGGTACGATCCTTAATGCGGGACAAATTCCTGGGCTTGAGGGCGATGTGGCTCCCAGACCTTCCGGGGATTTCATGGTCAACGCAACCGATGTGACACAGGTAAGGCGTTTTGCGACCTTGCTCGATACGCCAGATCCCGGCGAAGCACAGCGTGCCGATGCCGCACCGCGGTCTACATTCGGCAACGGAGTGATCGATTCGGGCGATGTCGTTCAGGCGAGACGTTATGCGACGGGGCTCGATCCTGCCACACCGACCGGCGGCCCGAATCCGCAGCCGATATTGGCCGAAGGCGTATCGGGGATTCTCGATAGCATTTACGCGTACTTCTTTGGACGGGAGATACAAGTTGGGGCGGCCAGCTCGGAGGGCGGCTCAACTCTCAGGATTCCCGTGCAGATCACTCCTTTTGGCGATGAGGCTGCCGCAAAATTCACCCTGGAATACGATGCGAGTAAATTGGCGAACCCGCGCGTCGATCTTGGAGACCTTTTCGCGTCCGACGCTGTGTTGACCGTTAATGACGGTGAAAAGGGCAGGATCATCATTCTCGTTGATTCTTCGGCTCCGGCTAACAGGTCTGAAACGGCCGTGACCATTGTGAATGTGACTTTTGACGCGGTGGTACGAACTCAAGACAATGCGGCGAAACCGCCCGACCTAAAGATCCTCGATCCCAGTATTTCGGATCCGATCGGCAGCCTGCTCGCAGTAAGTACAAGATGAAACTCGACGCCGGCGACATCGTCATAGCGGTCCTGCACACACCTCGCGAGAAATTGCTGGGTATTCTCGACTCGATAGACGCCGCGGGCGTGACAATGCGATCGATCGATCTGGGCTATTTTGACGATTGGTGCCGGTCGATAGCATCGGGCGAGGCTCATTTGACCATGTCGGACAACTTCTTCCCGATGTGGCGGATCGAGCGGATATCGCGTGACGAGGATGCCGACGATGTGCCATCACTCGGGGCCCAATTTGAGAATCGTACCGGCCGAAAGCTCGGCGAGCAATAAAACGAGTCAGTTCTTTTTGATCGCGATACTACCGTTGTTTGTCGAGAGCTTTACGCTCGCGTCGCCGCCGTTGCCCAGCTTGCCGACAACTTTCTTGATCGGGCCGGGCTCAATATTCTCGGTCTCCAGCTTCATCGGGATCTCGGACGCGAAGTTACCAAAACCATAAACGGCAAGCAACTGACACGATGTAGAGGCCGGCAGCGTCATTCTTATCGAGCCGTTTGTCGTAGTCAGAGCGTACGCACCGCCCGGGCGGATCTCGCCGGCATAAAAGATCGAACCTGAGATCGAATTGACCTCTGTTTGGCGGTGGTTAACGCTTTGCAATGAGATCGCACCGCTGGCGGTCTTGGCGCGAAAGCGGTCGCCGATCTCACTCGGCGAGACCTCAAAGGCCGTGATGTTTCCCGAGGTCGTTTCGAGGTTGAGAGGCCCTTCGGACGCCTCGACCGTCACGTCGCCCTCATACGTGAGTGCGGTGATGCCGCTGGTGACATTTCTTATCGAAATGTCGCCGCCAACATTCTTGATCCAAACTTTCTTGATCGAATCCACCGACGCTGCCGTTTCCTGGCCCTTGACCTCGACGGAAGCTCCGTTAGGAACGTCTATCTCGATCGACTCGCCCCAAATGCAGTCCGGAAAGGCCTTGTTTATGTGCTTCGGATCTTGCGGTATGGTCGAGATCCAGACCGGCTGAGCGTCCTTTGCGCTTTTCTCCCGCACCTTAAAGCTGACTTTGCTGCCGTCCTTTACAAACACGCGGACCTCGTTGCGACGCCAGCCGTTAATGCGAAGATTGCCCTGGACCATGCAGAGCGTCAAGGTTACATTCGGGGCGGTAGCGATCGAGCGTTCGTATGTGTCTCCGCCAAACATCCATCGGTCAGGCCTGGGAGGCGGATCATAATTCGAAGTTCGTGCCTCAGGAGCTGGTTTTGCCGACTTGGGCGGTGGAATGGCCGGGCCCTGGGCGGCCGCGAACGATACACCAAGTGTGATGGCTGCTGTAAGACAGCCGATAGTTAGTTTTCCTCTGGCCTTGTTCATCAAATCCGGTATGGCAGCGAACTACTTAATGCTTGCCATTAACTCCTCTTTCTGCGCCACCGAATTCAAAAGATCGATCTTGTTCTGATACGACGAATACAAAACCTGTCGGGCTGTTTCGTTCTTTGGATTCCGCTTGACTTCCTGTTTCATTTTCGCGATCGAGTCGTCTACGACGGCCATATCGCGTTCGAAGGCAATGCGCTGTGCCGGCCGCAGGACGCCATCCTTCTTTTCCTCGACTGTTTTCGAGAGTGTCGAAATTGTATTGACGTAGCTTGATTCGCCCGCCAGCGGGTCCGCGTAGGTTGCAGAATTTGATCTGACGACCGCCGCGGCCGAAGTGACGCGACGAGCATCGGTCCTCATCGCCGCCCGCTCAAACCGCATCGAGTTTGGCGTCGAAACCGTGTCCGGGACATTGCTGACCTGAATACTATTGACCGGGGCACTCTGCGTCGAGGCCGGTGACGACACTGTCGCCACGCTCGCCTGAGGTGCTGCCGTCGGGGCCGCTGTCCGGTTCATCCAAACCATTGCAGTGACACCGACGACGATCACGATACCGGCTGCTGCCGCAAGCGAAGGATTTGTGAGAGCCATCGAGACAAAGGCAAAAGCCTTGTGCCACCACGGTGCTGCGTGTTTCTCAGCCGCTATCGAATCATTGATCTTGTTCCAAAGACGCTGGGTCGGGACCAGTGTATTCAGTTCTCGTTCGAGTGCCGGAAAGACGATCGCCGCTTCGTCCTCAGCCTCAGCAAAAGCAAACGCACAGTCGTCGCACACCGCCACATGGCTCGAAACCCGTGAGGATTCCTCGTGCGACAGCTCTCCGTCCAGGAAAGCCTGAATAATTCCAATGTCCAAACAATTATCCCTCATAGCGTTCACTTCCCGACCTTGCCATAAACCCTGGCAAATTCTGCTCGTGCACGTGCGACGAACGTGCCGATGCTTGACTCATTCAATTCCAGGCTCGCGGCGATCTCTTTATACGAGAGGCCTTGCTGCTTCAATATAAGGCAGCTTCTGAGCGGCTCTTTGACCTTGTTAAGAGCCTTATAAATATCGTTGACGCCTGCGTATTCCTCATAATCGATCTCGACGGAGGCAACGCTCGTTTCGCCTGACTCTTTGACGTAATTCTCATCCCTTGTGTTTGCCCTAATGTTTCCGCGAAGAGTATTCTTTGCAACATTTATCGCGACACGAATGAGCCACGGGCGGAGCATTTCGCTGTCGGTGATCGAGTCCTGATTCTTATAGAGCCTGAGGAAGGTCTCCTG
>CAYSMU010000162.1:0-6962 GCA_964432145.1 uncultured Chloracidobacterium sp. | reverse complement strand
TTCTCAAGTGTGTATAGAGTGAAGCCTTTCTCATCCTCGACAGAAAGAGCCTGCGGCAGGCCCTCATCGGAACACTCGGCGGCACATTTAATGTCGGCCGGCGTGCCGTATCGATCCTTTTTTCGATCTTTGGACTCGAACCAGCAAACCGAGCACACGACCTGACCCTTGAGGGTCACCTTCTTCGAATCCTGCGAAAAGGCCATCGTCGACAAGAGCAGGAAAATAGGTATTGCGAGAAATCTCATAGTTTTTAATGTGCCATGCGCAGCTCGGCAAGAGCCGATGAATTAACGCGAATGGCGGATCTTAGCAATAATACAACAAGCGCGGCCGCAACTATCAGGTCGGGCCAGCCCGAACCTATCGCCCAGACCGCTCCGGCTGCCACAAATACGGATAGATTGGCCGCGATATCGTTTCTCGAACATTCCCAAACCGAATTCATGTTTATGTCGGCGTGCCGGTGCCGCCACAAAAGGAAAAGACAGATCGAGTTTGCTGCCAAACCGAAAAGGCTAAAAACACTCATAACCTGATAGCTCGGAACGACCGGAACCGCCAACTTATAAATGATCTGCCCGCATACGGCCAGGGCCGCGAGCAGGATAAGCCCTCCTTTGAATAATGCGACCCTCGCTTTCACATTTGGGGCTTTGGACACAGCATAGAGGCTGAATCCGTATGTCAACGCATCCCCGAGATTGTCCAGACTATCGGCCATCAGCGATGTCGAGTCACCGGCCAGAGCCGCCAACACTATAACACCGAACATGACCACGTTGATTCCAAGCACGATCCAGAGCGTTCGGCGCTGACTGGTGTCGGCAGCTTGAAGCCCGCACTCTGTGTCGCAACATCCGGCCACCTTATTTCTTCAGCTCCTCTTCGATCATTGCTCTCAGGTCGGATTCGCCGAGGCTGTTCAGTTTCCGGCCATTAACAAATAGCGTCGGCGTTTGACGCGCTCCGACGCTCTGGGCGTCTTTGCGTTCACGCTCGATCTTCGCGGCGTAACGATTTTCCCGTGTCGCCGCCAAATATTTGTCTAGGTCGAGACCGAGTTCCTTGGCGTATTTTTCAAATAACACCGGAATATCAGGCTTCGGAGCATTGGGCGGTGCTCCGTGTTTTTCGCCCCATTCATCCTGTTTTTGAAGGAGAAGTTCCATTGCCTGCCATAGTTTACCTTGCTCGCCGGCTGCCTCGATCAGGGTGATCGCACGGGCTGAGTTTGGGTGCAGCGGTACAAATCTGACGACGAGCCGAGCCTTGCCCTCGTAGTCCTTCATTACACTCTTGAGTCGCGGAGCAAACGCTGCGCACGCCTCGCATTCGGGGTCGAGAAACTCGACGACCGTTACTTTTGCATCGGCGGGCCCGATCGACGGGCTATCCTCGCGGATCATAGAGCTATTCGTCGCGACAGGTTTCAGAGAGCTCTGCGACCCGCGATAATAATTTACACCGACGATGGCTCCGATTATCACGATCGCCAGGATCAATAACATTATTTTTACTTCGTTCTTCATGATTTTTTGTTTTTGTAATGATAAACAATGAGGCAGAAAGCGATCGCGACAAATGACAGGAGCGACATTAGCGGGATCGTTATGAAGCCCATCAATTGTAATTGGACGGCATTGCACGGTACTCCCTCAGTACATGGCGTGATCTCCTCCGGGATCAAGCCGTAATATAGCAAGTTGTGATATGCAGCGATCACGAGTCCGGCAAGCGTCAGAGGCAATGCATACAGAGCGACGCTGCGGTCCCTTGTCGCTATGCCAGCACCAACGATCAACACCAACGGATAGAGAGCGATCCGCTGATACCAGCACAGCACACACGGCGGGTAATCGAGGACCTCGCTGAAAAATAGGCTACCGACCATGCCAAGCAGGGCTATCAGCCACGCCGCAAAGAGCAAATAGGCTGAGGTACTGTCTTTACCGTATGGATTGTTCTCGTCCATTCTAGTTCTTTTTCAATGTCGCCTTGATCGACCCGCACGTTAACATCTTGCTGCCGTAGTACGGATTTTTTACGTCTTTGCTTGTCGAGAGCCACGATGCTTTCTTCATCGGGCAATAATGCAAATAGGCCTCGGCTTCGTTCGCCTTAAAGCCGGAGACTAGAGCATACATATTGTTCGAGAGCTTCATGAAGTGTTCTCGCTGATGCTCAAGGTCCTTGTTTTTTGCTATATGGCTCGCGTCCGTTCTGATACGCGTTCCGAGTTTTTCCCAGTCAGCCTTTTGAGCCGCGGTCATTTTGGGCACCTCGACTGCGTCGAGTGCTTTTACCAAGTCTCCTGCGTGAGAACTGGCCGCCTCGACATTTGATTCAACCAGAGCATCCTTCAAACCGTAATAAGTCGTCAGGGCCGCACCGATCTGATTCTGAACTCCGGGGTCAACCGTGCCCAGTCCCTGTGCGCTCGCGACGACCGCAAAAGTCGTTAATAGGATCGCTGTTAGAGTAAGTCTCTTCATATTCATTACCTTCTAGTAGTTGTACGTAACCCCTCCGCCAACGCCGTAATCATTATAATAGCTGCCGCCGATCTGCCAACGTTTGGTCAGTATATAGCGCATGCCGATCTGATATTCCTTATCAGTGTTCCACATCGTATCCAGACGAAGGCGTTTTGAGAGAGCGATATCCTCACGGCTCAACTGAAGCCGGAATTTACCCTTTGTGTTCACTCGTCCATCCGCCTTTACGAACATCGGCAGAGTGTATTCAAATCCAAATGTACCGAAAACCTCATTTTCCCAATGGCCGTTGTCGTGTTCCTTTTCGCGGTTAAACTCGAATCCGGCATAGAGGTTGAGGAACTGCCGTTTGTCTACGTAACGCCCGAATCGGGTCTCACTCTCAAATCCGTGCTTCGGGTTGAAATGAAACTGGTTGCCGAGGAAGTAGTAATTGTTCATTACCATTCCATGCCCAAAGATACCGTTTGACTGAGCCGCTACGTTAAACATCGAGTGGAGCATCCGCTCGTCTTCTTTCTTGAAATAGTTCCAGTTCTTCTTCGTTGGGGCGATCTGTGTATTGGGCGGTGAGTTCTCGTAAGAGAATACGCGGCCCATGCCAGCCATCATGTGGTAAAGAATGTGACAGTGAAAGAACCAGTCCTTTTCCTCGTTGGCGTCAAACTCGATGACGTCCGTTTCCATCGGCATTATGTCGAGGACGTTCTTCAGGGGCGAAAAGTCGCCCTGGCCGTTGAGCACGCGAAAGAAATGGCCATGCAGGTGCATCGGGTGCCGCATCATCGTGTCGTTGTACATCGTGATGCGTACGATCTCGCCCTTCTTTATAAGGATCTTGTCCGATTTTGAAAGCGGCTTGTCGTCCATGCTCCACATATAGCGGTTCATGTTGCCGGTGAGTTTGAACTTAAGCTCGCGGACCGGGGCCTTGGGGTCGAGAGCCGTGCTCGTCGGCGACCTGCGCAACGCGTAGTTAAGCGTTGTCGGCGGCTGGACGTCGGGATTCGCCGGATCCGGGACGGTCTCGGGGTACATGACGTCATTCATGTCCATTTGCTGATAGCTCATGTCCATTTTGTGCTTGCCCATGTCGTTCATCATCTTCATTCCCTCGAAGAGTTTGAGCTTTGGCAGCACGGGGGCCGCGACCTTTTCACCGGAACCTAGCCAGAGCGAGGTTGCCTTGGTGCGGTCCTCGGCTGTCGCGCGCAGTTCGTAAGACTTGTCCTCCGGAATCGTGACGATCACATCAAATGTTTCGGCGACGGCGATCAGCATGCGGTCGACCGCTACGGGAACGACGTCCATGCCGTCGCTTGCGACGACCGACAATTGGGCGCCGGCAAACTGGACCCAAAAATAGGTTGACGCTGATCCGTTTATGATCCGGAGGCGTACCTTTTCACCGCCCTTGAATTGCGGTGCGGTATCCTCTTTCTTACCGTTCGCCAGAAACGCGTCGTAATACACATCCGACACGTCCATTGCATTCATCCGCTGCCATTCCTGACGAAATTTCTGCCTGAGGGCACCCGCGGCGGCAGCTTCGCCATAGCTTTGTACGGCGTCCTTTTTGATCGCGTACCAGTCGTTGGCGTTCTTGAGCGAGCGCATCACCTCGTGCGGATGCTCGTCGGTCCAGTCGCTTAGCAGCACGGTGTAGTTAGGCATCACAGGCTCATCGCGCTTCTTGATGATGAATGCGCCGTAGAGACCACGCTGCTCCTGCAGATTGCTGTGCGAATGGTACCAGTAGGTGCCGCTTTGTCTGATCGGGAAGGTAAAAAAATGAGTACCTTTCGGCGCGATCGGCGTCGTGGTCAGGTAAGGTACGCCGTCCTGCTCGTTTGGCAGCAAAATGCCATGCCAGTGGAGCGACGATTCCTCATTGAGATTGTTCTTAACATTGATCTCGGCAATGTCGCCCTCGGTAAACTCGAGCTTAGGCGCGGGTATTTGGCCATTGATAGCAATGGCGTGGGTCATCTTGCCGGAGTAATTGACCATTTTCGTGTCGATGGTCAGCTCGTAGCGAACCACGCGTTGAGCGTGCGCCAACGGCACAAAGAGTCCTACACACAATAGTAGAAACAGCGGTCTCATAGGGATAATAGAGAGGGCCCGGCGCCGGGTTGCCGGAAGCGAGGGGCCGCGTTAAACGGGATCTCGGGCCACGCGGCGGTTTAACGACGCGTGGCCCCGATCGCGTTTGTAAGGCGATCAGATCGCTGCTGTTACTTTCTTTTCTGCTGAATGATTGCAGCAAGCGCACGAGCAGCCGGCGGCTTTGCCGTCTTTGCCGGGGCTCATACCCTTGTGCATCTCGGCTGACTTGGCGTCGCCGGGCATCATGCCTTTGTGCATTTCGGCCATCTTGCCGTCCTTCATCATCGGACATGAAGCGCCGTCGCCCATTTTCATTTCGTGCTTCATGTTGGCATCCATCTTATGGTCTGCCATTCCTTCCATCTTGTGGCCGGCCTTCATCGGGCATGAATCGCCGCAGCATGAATGTCCTGCCTCGGTTTTGCCGTCGGCGGAAGTCGCCTTTGCGGCATGGGCCGCACAGCACGAACATGAATGTTCGCCTTCGGTCTTGACGGCGGCTTTGCCGTCAGCCGATTTCATCGGGCATGAATCGCCGCTGCAGCAGCAGCATGAAGCCGCTGCGGTGTCGGTCGTTGAGGTTGAATTGTAAGCGTAAACTGCGAAGCCAACTCCGAACAGGAGAATGGCGGTAATGATAACTAGTACTTTCGATCTCATGATAGTCTCCGTAAAAAATCTCAAATCAATGGTCTATGGGATAAGCACGAAAGCGTGCTCACTAAACCGGGGCACGAGAGAACGCTCTCATGCCGAAGCGAGATTAGATACGGATGACACAGTTGAGTAGGCGATCGACCCGATGGTCGAGCGGAGGCGGACGATATACCGGAACCGCCAGTTCTTCGTGCCCGACAAGGGCCGGTGCGGAATGATCGAATTCAACAGCCGCGGGAACCTCTGCGACGAGTACCGTAGTAAAAGTCGTACGTTTTTCGAGCGGGGCCGTAAACAGCGCGATCGGCATCATGCAGCAGGCGGCCTCGTCGGCGTTGAAGCTCGAGTTTTGGTTCTTCTCTTCGGCTCCCTGCCTGGCACGTCGGCAATGATCGGAAAGGTGAGAATCGTCCGTCTTTGCGTGCGCCGCCATCGCCATCTGGCTGCAATAGGTCAGACACAAAACGCCACCGACATTCAGACAGAGAAAGGCGAGTACGAACATCGCCATTGTCTTTCTTCCTGTCAGCCTGTGCATCATATCATGCAAAATATAGCACTATTCCAATGCTATTCCAACCGAAATACGGTATGCCGTTACCGGTTGTTCAAAAGATATCGATTAAACACTGCAAATGCTGTGATTACCGTCACATTGGCTAACTCTGCTCGTCGTTTTCGATAAGTTCCAGCAGGTCATCGGGTATGGGCATCGGCTTAAAAAACCAAACGTTTGCTCCACCTGTGTTGCCCTTCGGATAAATGCCAAACGGCGTTTTGGTCGCCGCTCCGATGATACGAATGATCTGGCCCCAGATCTCGCGCGGCGAATGCATTCTTAGCGCCAGCTTTAGCATCCGCCAGTGTACGCGGGTGTGCTGGTACGTGCTCGTCTGACCGAGAACGTGGGCTCGCTCGAGATGATGAAAAGCAGCCGCGAGATCGCCCGACGACTCGAGCCGTTCAGCGCTGGCGATCTCAGCATTAATGTGGTCCTCACGCATAACATCAGTCTGCGATCCAAGGTTCAAGCAGTGATCAATCGAGGCAGTTTCTTGCGACGAAGACGTGAAGCCCTCCACAGGTCATACTCGGCTTGCATACCTATCCAGAGTTCTGCACTCGTCCCAAGGGAGTCGGACAATCTCAACGCCATCTCCGCAGAAATGCCAGCGCTCCCGTTCAGTATTCGCGATAATGCCGCCCGAGTAACACCTAAATGAATCGCAGCAGCGGTGACAGAAACGTCACCCAAATATTCCTTCAAGACCTTCCCGGGATGTGGTGGATCAAACATCATATGTGTAACTCGTCATTCGTCGCGTCCCCGTCCCGCGGTACGTACACCTCTCCTTCGTGGCGGCCAGGTCCAATTAGATTGACCAATAGATTACCCAAAAAAACAACAGGCCGCCATTTCTGACGGCCTGCTGTCCGGAGGACGTTCGGTGGCTTCAATTACCGAACCGTATGTAGACACTAAATATGTGTCCGTGATGGCTCGAATATCGGGAATCCAGCAGTAAGAACCGCCGGCCATCCGTTTCCGGCGCGAGCGTATCCACCGGATAGGAACTGAGGCCATTCGTCTGCCAGTCGTCCAGCATGAACGGTTCGAAATAATATCGAATGCCCAGGGCTGCTTTCGAATGGATCTGATAGTTTGTATCGATGCTGAACTCCTGATAGCGAGATCTT
>CAYSMU010000161.1:0-6974 GCA_964432145.1 uncultured Chloracidobacterium sp. | reverse complement strand
GGGAAGACGAGCTTCGAGATGAGCTCGACCGGGTGCCCGGCGAGCTTGCCGCGGCTTTCGAGAGATTTCTTGTCCTGCACGATAAACGCTGGGCTGGCCGCGGCGGATCGGAACTTAGCGGCCACCCGGATCTCGTAAATTTTCACCGCACCCTCGTCCGGAATATGTCCGATACCGGCATGCTGAGATTTGATGAGCTTTGGGCGAAAGGTGAATGCGTCGCGTCGATATATGGGCTCGACAATGGCTCGACATTCTATTACTTCAATGCGGGGTATGATCCGGCATGGTCGGCGATGAGCGTCGGGCTGGTACTGACAGGTCTGTCGATCAGGGCGGCGTGCGACCGAGGGAGAAAGAAATACGATTTCCTAAGGGGCGAAGAGGTGTACAAGTCCGATTGGTCTGCAGACACCGAGACGCTGGCCAACATCCTTTTAGTGAGTGATTCGATGGCCGGCAGGGCGATAGCGGCTGCTGAAGGCCTTGAACATCGGGCCCGCGGTATATCAAAAGCTGTTCTCCCGGCGAGTGTTAGAGACAGACTGCGAAGTTGGCGTCGGGCACGTATCAGCGGGCCAAACGCCCAGTCGGTAGCCAGCGCATCGTAGAATGGATCATCAACTCTCCATCGTGATCATAGGCCGCAATGAGCAGGAGCGGCTCGCCGAATGTATCGCGGCGGCACGCTCGGCCGCCGATGAGATCGGCGGGGCCGAAATGATCTATGTCGACTCGGCATCGACCGATGCCTCCGTAGAGATCGCCGGATCGATGGGACTTAGGGTGCTCTCGATGCGGCCGGACTGGAAGTTGTGTCCGTCGGCCGGCCGGTTTATCGGTACGCGATACGCGAGCGGGGAATTTATCCTTTTTCTCGATGCCGATACGCACATTTATAAGGGATTTCTGCCCGCCGCGATCGAAACCTTCCGTTCGAACCCCTACATCGCGGGAATTAACGGACGGATCGACGATCTGAACGAGGCCGGCGAAACGCTCGCCGATGTCGAGGAACGATACGACGAGGTGACGGATGCAAAATGGCTTCGCGGGCCCGCCTGTTTTTACCGTCGAAGTGCTCTTTTGGCCGTTGACTCGTTCAATCCTCATCTCGCGATGGAAGAAGAGGCCGAGTTAGGGTTGAGGCTGCTAAAAGCAGGATGGAAACTGCAACTGATACCGGTCCCGATGGCGTGCCACACTCGCTTTTATCACTGCCAGACGCTATCTAGCGTCGTGACTACATTTCGACGCGACGTTGAAACCAGACGTCTGGGCGAGATCACGAGGACGATCGCCGCCGCTTTTCGAAGCGGCAACGGCATCGCGTTTTGCTGGCTTCGGCTTAAGACCACGATCCAACTTACGGCGTGGATCGCATTGATGCTGGCGATCGCGGCGGTTCCAATGCCCTTCGATCGGTTCATACCGTTTGTAGTAGTACTGTTGGCGGGATTGATCTCGATCTATCTCAAGAAGGGAAGCATGATGGGTTCGGTGCTATTTGTCGCCAACAAATTGCTGATCATCGTGGACGTCCTGGCGGGTATTCCGAAGCTAACTATTCCAACCAACGGTTCATTTCCCCTCGATATTATCGAGCGCAAGGCTGACGCTGTTAGGTCCGCCTCCGGCTAGTTTCGTTCAGGTGCGTTTTCCTGAAACTTTTTTCTCTAATATTCGAATTATGAAGTTACAAGTTATGGTCTTTTCGGGAGCGTAATATGAGATCCATCTATCGAAGTGCGGCGGTTTTCATGATGATTGCCGCGGTCTTGTTTTCGGCCGTTGTGCCGGCCGGCGCGCAAAAGGCGAAGGCTGCGGGGATCAAAGTCCCGGTGACCTACTACAAGCTCGGCAACGGCCTAAAGGTTGTGTTGTCGCCGGAGCATTCTGCGCCTCTGGTGACGGTCGCCGTGTACTACAACATCGGATTCAGAATTGAGCCGCGGGACCGCACCGGTTTTGCACACCTATTTGAACATTTGATGTTCCAAGGTTCGAAGAACCTCGGCAAGATGGAGTTCATCAAACTCGTCGAGAGCAATGGCGGTGTGCTCAACGGGTCGACGCGATTCGATTTTACCAACTATTTTGCGGTCGTCCCGGCACACAAAACGGAAACATTGCTCTGGGCGGAGGCGGACCGCATGCGTGGCCTCGACATAACGCAGGAAAACCTGAAGAACCAGCAAGGTGTCGTTTCGAACGAAGTAAAGGTAAACGTGCTCAATCAGCCTTACGGCTCGTTCCCATGGATCGATCTGCCTATGGCGGCGTTCACCAACTGGTATAACGCACATAATTTCTACGGCGACCTAAAGGACCTCGACGCCGCGACCCTTGCCGACGCTAAGACCTTTGCGACCAAGTATTACCAGCCGCAGAACGCCGTTCTCGTCGTGACCGGCGATTTTGACGAAGCTGCTGTAAAGGGTTGGGTCGACAAGTATTTCTCGAATATCCCGTCGCAAAAGGCCGAGGCGATCCCTGACCTTACTGAACCGCGGCAGGAGCAGGAGAAGACCGTATCGCGTACCGACAAACTCGCAAAGAAGCCGGCGGTCGGATTCGGCTATCAGATGCCGAAACGCGGAACGCCCGAGTATTACGCAATGGGCCTGCTCGATCAGATCCTGGTCCAGGGCGAGGACAGCATGCTTTATCAGGAACTCGTCAAGAACAAGACCTACACGAGCGGCATCAGCGGCGGCATCAACGGATATCTGGGCAATATGTTCAACTACAACGGCCCGATGCTGTTCACGGTGGATATGATCCACGACGACAAATTTACGCCGCAGGAAATACTCGCAAGTGCCGACGAGGTGATCGCGAAGATCCAGGAAAAGGGGGTCGAACAGAAGATGATCGACCGGGCGATCGTTAAGCTTCGCAGCGGTCTTTACGACACCATGACGCAGTTTGGCGGCTTTGGCCGTGCCGATCTGCTTGCGAGTTTTGCTCTGTTCGACGACAAACCGGAAAACATAAACCAGATCGAGGCCAATTTCCGAAAAGTTACGCCGGCCCTGATCCAAAAGACGGCAAAGGAATATCTTCGAAAGACAAATCGCACGGTCGTCATTCTGAATATCGAGAAAACGGCGGCGGCAACCGCAATTCAAAATTAAAAAGGCAAAAGGAAAAATATGAGGGAGTTCAAATCAAACAGATCGTTCGTCCGGCAAGTGATCTTTGCCTTTTTACTTATGCCCTTTGCCTTTACTTTCGGGCTTTCGCAGAAGGAAACTCCGCCGGCAGGCGGCCAGCCGAAGCCTTTCGTTTTCCCCCGCCAAGAGACCTACTCGCTCTCTAATGGAATGAAGGTCACGATGGTCCAGTATGGGGCCGTGCCAAAGGTCGCGATGCAAGCCGTCGTCCGTGTCGGCTCGCTCAATGAACGCGACAACCAGCGTTGGATATCGGATATGGTCGCGACGCTTCTAAAAGAGGGGACCGCGACAAGGACGGCTGAGCAGCTCGCCCGCGAGACCGCAGAAATGGGCGGCAGCATCTTTACATCCGCGGCGACGGACAAAACGACCATCGGCGGCGAGGTCCTCTCGGAATTCGATACTCGATTCCTCGCACTCATGGCCGACGTGATTTTGAACCCGAAATTTGCAGCGGAAGATCTGGAGAAAGTTCGAAGTAACAAGCTTCGCGAACTCGCGATCAGCAAGGCTCAGCCCGGCTCGCTCGCCTGGGAGAAATTCCGGGATGTGATCTTTAAGGGACATCCGTACAGTTCGATATTCCCTACCGAGGAAGGGCTCAAGGCATACACCCTGCAGGATGTAAAGACGTTCTATTACAACCAATACGGTGCGGCGCGTACGCACTTCTACGTCGTCGGACAGTTTGACCCGGCAAAGGTCAAGGCCGCGATAGAAAAGGCATTCGGCAATTGGAAGAAAGGCCCGGAACCGATCCGGAACGTGCCGGCTATCAACGCTAAACGCACGCTGGACGTGATCGATCGTCCCGGGGCCCCGCAATCGACGATCTATCTCGGTATGCCGGCAGTCGCGCCGTCAGATGCCGATTTTATTAAGTTCACGGTGATGGATTCACTGCTTGGCAGCTCGTTCGGATCGCGCATTACGACGAACATCCGCGAAAACAAGGGCTACACTTATTCCCCGGGAAGCTTTATCTGGAACCGCTATAAGACCGGCTATTGGGTCGAGAGTGCCGACGTCACGACCGAGGCGACCGGGGCATCGATCAAGGAAATTCTCTTCGAGATCGAACGCCTAAAAAGAGAACCGCCGAGCGAATCTGAGCTGCAGGGGATCAAGAATTATCTGGTCGGCATTTATGTGTTGAACAACTCGACCCGCACAGGCGTCATCGGCCAGCTCGAGAACGCGAACTACAACGAACTAGGTGGGAGCTACCTCGACACCTACGTCCAGAAACTCGCCTCGGTCACACCCGCGGACGTTTCCGAAATGGTCAGTAAATACCTTCAAACGGACAAGATGACGATCGTTGTTGTCGGTGACCGCTCGAAGATCGACAGCCAGCTTAAGCCGTTCGAAGTTCGATAGGCGATAAGTCCTTCCGCTTGGCCATAACCGCGTTCATCGGCGCTTGTTCGCGTCCACGTATCCTGTCGAGGGCGTCGGGGTGCAGCCTCGTCCGTGGCAATAGGTCAGACCGTACCGGCCCGTATTCGCATCGATGGGGGCCATAATAGCTTCGCCCACGGTACCGTCCTTGTGCCTGAATGAAAAGAAGAAACGGTCTCCGCGGACGGAGCCCTGCAGCGTACCTGAGCCAAGGCCAGTGTACCATCCCGTAACCCCATTTCCGGTCTCTTCGAGGGTGATGGTGTCCCACGCGTATGCATTGAACACTCCGCTATAGACAGATCGCCCCGCTCCGCCTCCGCCGCCGGGTTGCCCCATACGGGTTTGCAGCTTGACACGCTCTGCGTCGGGAAGTGAACCAGTCGGAGCCTCAAGCGTACTCGCAATGAACATATTCACCCAAGATCTAGTCGGTGTGATCGAGTTGCAAGCAATGATCGCGGTATTGCTGACGTTCTGGCCGCTCAGATAAAAGTCTGTACCTGCGAAACCGGTGTTATCCGCCACGACATTGTATCCCTCGAGAGCCAGCGCTCTGCGAGCCCGATTTCTGCAGTCGTCCATGCCGAATTCCATCAGCTGCACGCCGCGCGACCACGCGGGGCCGCGCTGTGACCAAACGGTTTGGCTAAGAGCAATTAGGCAGCAGATAGATAAGAAAGTGCTGACCGCGAAGCTCCGGATCGAAAACATTTGTCTGAATTTCATTATTGGTCCTCCTTCCGGTCGAAATCGGGCGATCTGAAAACAAAACTTTTTGACGCCCTGGTCAGGCGCCGCAAGATCTCGATATTCCCTGGAATTCACGCATATTAGCGCGGATCATTTCACTTGCGCAACTTTTTTGGTGACAAACAGAGTTAAACCGTGTTACTTTCTTCTTTGGGCATCTTGCGCCCGTCCAACCCACCGATCAAACCGGTTCTCGATTTTTACAGTTTGGTTAGCCCCGCACCGATCAAAATGGATATCCTTAATAACTATTTACAGAGGCTTTTGTCTTCCTGCAGCGATGAGCTAAGGTTTGAGCCTGACAAGAACCCATACCTCGTCTCGGCAAATAGAACGACCGACGTAGCTCAGGTGCCCTTAAAGGGCACCCAGATCAGCACGATGGTGTTTCCGCTGATCCCGCCTGACGCAAAGTCGGCGCTGCCGCACAGCAACGAGATCGAATTCACGCTGCCTCACGCGCTGGGCAACTTTGATTTTCACGTGCAGAAGTCACCCGCCGGATTCGTAGTCACGGTTCGGCCGATGCTTAGCGAATCGGGCAATTCGATCGCAGTTCCAAAGCCGCTTCCCGAGGTTGCCCCAAAGTACCAGCCGCCGCCTCCGCGACTGCCCGAACCGCCGCCGCAGGAGGTAATGACGGCGTATTCGACGCCTGAATTTGAGCCAGTGCCGGAACCGTCGCAAACCGCCGGTCCGGAAGCGGTAGAATCGGCCGTACCGAGCTATGAGCAGATCGCTTACGACCTTGAGAGTTCGTCAGCCTCGTATGAATCCACCGCCGCCGAACCTGTATCGGCGCCCACGCTGCAGGAACTGATCTTTGAAGACAAGCAGTCAGCACCCGAATATGTGCCGTCCAACGGCCCTGAGGTCGAGGTCGTTTCGGTGAACGATCCGGAATACCAGACAGTCTTTTCAGAAACTGCCCCCGATCTGCCCGCGAGCCGCCGTGATGATCTCACGCAGGGCGAGTATTTGCCTCCGTCCTTTGAGCCGCTCCCCGCTCCGCCGCCAACACCGCCTATGGAACCCGTCCCGCAATATACTCAAGCCGTAGCCGAGCAGGCGTACCTTCCGCCTCCGGCAGCCTCGCCCGTTTACGTTCCGCCGCCGGCCGAGGCAAGTTTTGTCCCGGCACGGTCAAACCCCGCCATGAATCAGCGGATGGACGATTACTTTAATTTGATGGCAGAACTCGGAGCTTCCGACCTGCATTTGTCCGTTTCAATGCCGCCGATGGTCCGCAAGGACGGTAAGATCATGCCGCTCGCCGAGGGTGACGTCGCACTGACCGCCGAGGTCATGCGCGACCTCCTGACGTCGATCATGCCAGCAAAGAACCAGGAGGAGTTTGCGAATCGAAACGATACCGACTTTGCGTACGAGATCCCGGGACTTGCCCGTTTTCGGTGCAATATCTTCATGGATCGAAAGGGCATGGGAGCTGTGTTTCGAATAATCCCGACCAAGATCCTGACGGCAGAGCAGCTTGGCCTGTCGAAAGCGATCATGGATCTTTGCTCGCTCTCAAAAGGTCTCGTTGTCGTTACCGGGCCGACCGGTTCGGGCAAATCGACGACGCTTTGTGCGATGGTCGATTCGATCAACAAGAACCGCGACGATCACATCATCACGATC
>CAYSMU010000160.1:0-6986 GCA_964432145.1 uncultured Chloracidobacterium sp. | reverse complement strand
ATCCTGAAGAAGTATCGCGCCATCGCCTTTACGTCAGTCTTTTTCGAAGCGATGGGTGCGTACCCAACAACAACGATCTTTGCTCTCGGAAAGGCATCGGCGATCTGCCCTAACAGTTCGATCATTGAAACATTGCAGAATCGCCGTACCCGCTCACGCAGCTTAGCCAGCGGATAGAACGGACTCATAATATCTGCAACAAGTACATCCGTGATACATCCCGAGAGCATCACCAGATCGACGTTGCTAGGGTCTGCATACTCTGCGGCCGCAACCTCGACCTGCCGGCGAATGCTGGGCGCCGAAAGATTTGCTTCAGTGAAGCGAAAGACATTTATGTCGTCGCCCGCTTTTGCCATCGCCTTCAGTTCTTTTGGATGGATCGTAATGCGCGAACCGGCGTGGGCCTTTACCTTAAGCTCAACACGGCGCGCAGCCCCAAAATCCTCATTTTGGAGGGTTTCTTTCACGATGTCGTAGAAGCGGTTCTCGTCGCGAAGGCCCTGGCCCGAAATGTGAGAGTCGCCAACGACCAGTATTCTGTACGGCTGTTCCGATTGCGCCGGCAGTTGAGCGCAAAGCAACAGTGACGCGAGCACTATCCCGAAAAGCCTTATCGCAGGTTTCTTCACGCTATGTGAATAGTGCAAGCACTATGCCGTCCACAGCCATGAAGCTTTTCCATGTGGAACCCAGCAAATGGCTGCGAATACGGAGATTACGGCCAATGAAGTCACGGCTTGTGAATTGTTGGCTTTTGGAATGCGCGAATTTTCTCATGGCGCCCACTTTTGATTTAGCCCTTGTCGTGTTATATTTTCCAAACTATGAAGCTTGCCACCCGCTAATTAACCCTCAAAATTATAGCTCGATTTCAGTGCAGCGCGCGTGAAAACGGGCGTTTTCGGCACTCTTGCCTAAGTTTTTAGAAAATAGGAATCGTTTATGTCTTTGAGTTCAAACTCCCGGGCCGCGGAGGCGGCCGACAATTCGTTTTTCTCCGTCATTCGGGAATCCATTCGGGGGTCCAAGCGTGACTTCACGCAGGGACCGATCGGGCTCGGCATCTTTTTGCTCGCTGTGCCGATGATCCTCGAAATGAGTATGGAGAGTCTGTTTGCGGTCGTCGATATCTTCTTTGTAGCCAAGCTCGGTGCTGATGCCGTCGCTATCGTCGGGCTGACCGAAAGTGTCATGGCCCTCATTTACGCGGTCGCCTTTGGTTTTGCGATTGGTGCGACAGCTACCGTCGCCCGCCGAAGCGGCGAAGGCGACGAAGCCGGAGCGGCTAAATCCGCAGCGCACGTCATTTACTGCGGCGTCCTGGTATCGTTGGTGATCAGCGCGTTGGGAATTATCTTCGCGCCTGAGATCCTAACTATCCTCGGTGCAAAGCCGCACATACTTGAGGAAGGCTCGCGATTCATGAGGATCATGGTCGGCGGTAATGCGGTCGTATTGTTCATCTTTTTGTTGAACGCGATCTTTCGCGGAGCCGGTGACGCCGCTGTCGCTATGCGAGTATTGATCCTCGCAAACGGCCTGAACATGATCCTTTCGCCTTGCTTTATTTACGGAGTCGCATTCTTTCCGGAACTAGGTGTTATCGGTGCCGCGGTCGGTACAACGATCGGCCGCGGGATCGGTGTCGCCTATGCGGCGTGGAACCTGTTCCGTCCGGGCGGCCGCATCCATGTGGACCGCGAAAGCTGGCGTTTTGATCCCGCACTGCTTTGGAAGCTGATCAAGCTCTCCGCGACCGGAGTTGTCCAGCTTCTTATCGCTACGGCGAGTTGGACCGCCCTTATGCCGATCATGGCCGGATTTGGTGAGGTCGCCATCGCCGGATACGTGATCGCGCTTCGCGTCGTAATGTTCGCCCTGCTGCCGGCCCTCGGCCTCAGCAACGCAGCCGCGACGATGGTCGGTCAAAATCTCGGCGCCGGCAAACCGGAACGCTCCGAAGCTGCCGTGTGGAAGGCCGCGTGGTTCAATGCCGCGTTCTACTTTGTGATCGGACTGGTCTTCTTGTTTTTCTCGAATCCGATCATCGGCATCTTTACTCAGGAGCCCGAGGTGCTTCGGTACGGGACTTCGGCATTGCATATCATTGCGTATGGATTCGCGTTCTACGGCCTCGGTATGGTGCTCGAGACAGCATTCAACGGTGCGGGCGACACGTGGACGCCGACGTATCTCAACCTTTTGATCTTCTGGATCTTTGAGATACCTCTTGCGTACATTCTCGCTTATCATTTCGAGATGGGCCCGGACGGTGTGTTTTGGGCGATCACGCTCGCATTCTCGCTGTTGGCAGTTGCGAGCGGCCTGCTTTTCAGACGCGGAAAGTGGAAGCTGAAAGTGGTTTAGTTGATTTCACCACAGAGAGCACGGAGGACACGGAGACCTTAAGGTCCTTTACCTTACCCCGCTATGTGCTCTCTGTGGTAAAAGTGCTTTATGCCTTCAAAAGCGTTTCCAGATCCGATGACTTATCCGTTCCCGGAATGGGTACGGATCGGGCATTACGTGTACCGCTCGGGTGATGTCATCTCATACGGCACGCGGTTGACGCCTGAGAACGTCCGCGAAGCATATCGCAGAGGCATATTCCCGTGGTACGTCAGGGGAATTCCGCTGCCGTGGCACTGTCCGGAACATCGGGCGATCATTGAGTTCGCTGACATTCGCATTCCCCGCAGCCTTGAGAAAGAACGTCGTAAAGCCGAATTCACCTTCACCATTGACCGCGAATTCCAGGCCGTGATGCGCGAATGCGCGAGCGCCTATCGGCCCGGCCAGGGCGGCACGTGGATCACTAAAGACTTTGAGCGAGTATATTCCGAACTTCACAATGAAGGAATGGCCCACAGCGTCGAGGCCTGGGACAAGAAAGGTGAACTCGTCGGCGGCTTGTACGGCATCGACGCGGGCGGCGTTTTCTGCGGCGAATCGATGTTCTACAAAGCTCCGAACGCCTCAAAACTGGCGTTGCTTTTCCTCATCGATCATCTACGGATCCGCGGTTCGACGTGGCTCGATTGCCAGGTGATGACGCCGCATATGGAGGCATTGGGAGCGAAAGAGATTGACCGCGCCGATTTTTTGGCTAAACTCAAGGAAACACAGAAATTAAAGCTTAGGATCTTCTGAAGAAAAATGGACGACCAAAGTGAACTTCGCGGGCATGTGATCGAGCTGCTAAACGGCAGGTCCGCTCATATCGAGCTGGAGACGGCGATCAGCGGCTTCCCGCTCGAACACATCAATACACGTATCGAAAATTCGCCGCATACCGCATGGGAACTGCTCGAGCACCTGCGGCTGGCACAGTGGGACATTCTCGATTTCAGTGTAAATCCGGCATACCAGGAAATGACGTTTCCTGACGATTACTGGCCGAAGGAAACGGGTACCGATGAAGCCTGGAAAGCGTCGGCCGCGCAGATCCTGGCCGACCTGCAGGCGATGCGCAACCTGGTTGCCGACCCAAAGACCGATCTTTTCGCACCCATCCCGCACGGCGACGGACAGACAATTCTAAGAGAGGCGTTGCTCGTGGCCGATCATAACGCGTATCATCTCGGCCAGATCATGCTGCTGAGGCGAATTCTGGAAGCGAAGTAAAACGCATGCCGCATCGCGAACGAAAGAACATCCGTCCGGGAATGCAGGTCGCCATCGTCCTGAAACAGGACCAGCGCACCGGCAAAGAGACCGTCGGCATCGTAAAAGACTTGCTGACAAATTCGCCTAATCATCCGCATGGGATAAAGGTGAGGCTCGAGGACGGACAAGTTGGCCGTGTACAAAAGATCATAGAATAAGCACCCTCTCGCTTTGCGTCCTAAGCGTCTTTGCGTGAAAATCCATATCACTATGACAGACAAATTCCTGATCTACGGTGCCAATGGCTACACCGGCGAATTGATCACGCGGATGGCCGCAGAGCGCGGCCTTAAGCCGATAATTGCGGGACGGAAGGAAGCGGCTATCAAGGAGCTTGCCGAAAAGCACTCTCTCGAATACCGCGTGTTCCCGCTCGAGGACACGACCAGGCTCGACGCGGCCCTGAACGAGGTCGATATGGTGCTTCATTGCGCGGGGCCCTTCTCGATCACGAGTTTGCCGATGGTGAAAGCGTGCATTCGCAATAAAAGGCACTACACCGATATCACGGGCGAGATCAGCGTTTTTGAGACGTGTGCGGCGATGGGCAAAAAGGCCGAGGAAGCCGGCGTGATGCTGATGCCTGGCGTTGGATTTGACGTCGTGCCGAGCGATTGCCTTGCACGGCATTTGAAAGATCGTCTGCCGACCGCGACGCATCTTTCTCTAGCGTTCTACGGCGTGGGAGGCCGCATCTCACACGGTACGCAGGCGACCATGACGATGAACGTCGGCAAGGGCGGGGCGATCCGCAAGGACGGCAAGATCACACCTGTTCAGGCTGCATGGAAGACACGCGAGATCGATTTTGGGAGTGTGACCAAGACCGGTGTCACCATACCGTGGGGTGATGTTTCGACAGCTTTTTACTCGACCGGAATTCCAAATATCGAGGTTTTTACTGTCGTCCCTCCCGACGGTTTGAGGTTGATGAAAATGAGCCGCTACCTCGGCTGGCTGCTCGCGACCAAGACCATCCAGAAGTATTTGCAAAGGAATATTCCGCCGGGCGGTCCCTCGGATGAAGAGCGTGGCCGGGGACGTACGCTCATGTGGGGCGAGGCAACCGACGCCGAAGGCAACCGCGTCGAGGCCCGCCAGCAAGGCCCCGAGGGTTACACCCTGACAGCGATCGCCGCCCTGAATATCGCCGAGAAGATCATGGCAGGCAATTTCTCACCCGGCTATCAAACACCCGCGAAGGCCTACGGTGCCGATCTGGTACTGGAGATCGACGGCGTCTCGCGACAAGATGTCAATTAGGCCTCTCTGGTCACCGGAATTACCCATCTGGGTCACCGGAATTACCCATCTGGGTCACCGAAAATACCCTTCTGGGTCACCGTTTTTTTGACTCCCATTCCGGAAAATGAAGCCGTTCGGCGCGGTCGCCGCGGCTGCGGTCGGCGGCGATAATGGCGTAGTCGCGCGCAGGCCGACAGTCGAGACGATAGCGGCAGTGCCGCACACGGCAATTCACACACGAAAAAAATTTCCCTTCCGGTGAAAATTTCTCTTGACATTCTGTTTGGAGTGTGCTATCTATGAAACATACACCAATACATGCAAAGGAGAAAAAACATATGGCTACAGTATGGAAAGTTTATCGCGGGGGCCCGACCAAGGTGCCGGCGACCGTCCCCAACATTTCGATCAACAGCAAACACGTCATCACGTTCAACCGCCGCGCGCTCGAATTGATCAACAACGCCGAAGCGGTCATGCTGCAATTTGAAGAGAAGAACAGCATCATAGGCATCGTTCCGACGAGCAAAAAGAACACTGAGGCATTCCCGGTCCGTCCAAAGGGCGTCGGCAACTGGGTGGTCAACGCCGCGCCGTTCTGCACGAGCTTTCAGATCTCGGTGGACCGGACCGAGCGTTTTGACATGCCAGACCTCAACAGCGATGGCATTCTCTGCCTCGACCTGAGGCACACTCACAATGTGAGCCGGAAAAAGGCCCGCAGCCAAAAGACGAGATCGGACGAGGATGATGATTGATCGACGGCCCGGCCCCGCGCGTCGACTCGGTCAGCCGCAGCGGTCAAGCCCTCGCAGAGCCCCACCGCAGCCGGCAACGTGCATAAAGCCACGCGGGGTGCGTGAAAAAGCGTACAAACAGATCAAAAGCACGCGTAAAGGGCGGGAAAACAATTGAAACGATCACCTGTTTGATCGAACCGCGGGTCGCCGACGACGACAGCTCAAGATCGTTGGCGGCCTGTCCACGCTATTGAGTCGGAGCATTATTTGACCTGGTGCATGCTCGGATTCGCCGTATTCGGGCGAGCGGCACGGCACTTGCGCGCATCATCTGCGGATAGTTCATCGATTCCCGGGCCGATGGGGAGTAAGACAATGAGAGAGCAAGTATTGGACGCAAAAAACGAGGGATTCCTGAACGGTGTCGTCAACACCGCGGGACAGTTCGCCAAGGCCGGGCTTAAGGTCGAAGAGATCAAGGAAAAAGTGTCTCACGCGATCGAGGACGGCATGGTCGATGCCCGCCGAATGGTCAAACGCGGCCGCTATGCCGCCGAAGACCTCGTCGAGGACACCGCTCACCGTATCAAAAAAGATCCGTGGGTGTCAGTGGGTATAACATTCGGCGTCGGAGTGGTTTTCGGAGCAACGATCGGCTGGCTCCTCGGCCACAAGTGCAAAGCTGAGTAAACGCGGCCCGGCAACCCGGGCGAATTAACCTCAGCACGGCTTTTGCCGCTAGGTTAGAAGATCTATCCCGGCGGCGAAATCTATCTTTGCGTCGTTCACAACGCCTGATCGCAGCCGTGGGTTTCAACCCTCAGAAGGGGTGACAACCCGCGGGAAGTATAAATAAACCATTGACCCGTGGCATCAGCGAAAGGTGAGTCGATCGAGCCAATGTCGGTGACCGTTTCAGCCCGCGAAGCGGGCGGCAGACAATAGCCCCGGGTGAAGCGAAGCGAAACCCGGGGTTAACGTCCCCCCCAATTCCCTCTGAGCCCGCGTGAGCGGGCGACAATTGGGTCGCCGAAATCCCTGGCGATCATTTTCCGTTCTCCATTTTCCGTTTTACATTGGACGTGTGCCGTACATCCGCGACAAACGATCACCCACGCCGAAGAGCGAAGCCGTCTCGCGCGTAATGAGCGCCAACCGAGTTTCAGCCCGCGCAGCGGGCGGCAGATAGTAGCCCCGGTGCAACCCGGAGTAAGAAATACCAAGACAAGGGCGGAGCCCGCCATCGGCGGGCATTCAATTGAATTCCGGACCAGGCTCGAAATAGTCTGTTTTGGACTATGCCAAATCGGACTATACGCTTCGGCCAATAAA
>CAYSMU010000159.1:0-7049 GCA_964432145.1 uncultured Chloracidobacterium sp. | reverse complement strand
GCCTCGATCACAAGTTCGACGGCTTCTTCACCGACCTTTTGCGCGATCTTGTTGATCCCCTTTTCAAACAAACTCGCGACGTATGAGCACTCGGTCTTTCCACTACGCCTTTGATCAATGACGTTTTCAAGCTCAAGCAACATATCTGTTGGGGCTTGGCTTAAACTCGCGTCCCCAAAACAAGTCGCCTCTCCCGTATGACAAACCGGGCCGGCGGGGCGAGCAGTTATCAGTAGCGCATCTTCATCACAATCAGCTTTGATGGAAACGACGTCGAGGTAATTCCCACTCGTCTCGCCCTTCGTCCACAACTGTTGCCGCGAACGCGAATAGAAGGTAACGCGGCCCGATTCCTGGGTTTGGCGAAAAGCTTCTTCGTTCATGAAACCAAGCATCAAGACAGCCCGCGTATCCGCATCCTGTACGATCGCCGGGACTAACCCATCGGCGTATTTCTTAAAATTCAACTTCATATCCGCACCTCGATCCCTCGCATTTCGAGGAACGTTTTTAACTCAGGTATCGCGATCTCGCCATAGTGAAAAACACTCGCCGCAAGAGCGGCATCGGCATTCCCGATCGCGAAAATATCGGCAAAATCATCCATCGTTCCGGCTCCTCCCGAAGCGATGATCGGAACGCCGACAGCATTTGAGATCTCGCGCGTAAGGCCGATCTCAAATCCGTCTTTCGTCCCGTCGGCATTCATCGACGTAAGCAGGATCTCGCCCGCTCCGAGCTCAACGCCTCGCATTGCCCACTCGACCGCATCGAGAGCGGTCGCGACTCTGCCCCCGTTGAGGAATACCTTCCAGCCGTCGTCGGCCGCTTTAGCATCGATGGCAAGAACTATACATTGCGAGCCAAAATTAGCCGCCGCTTCGATGAGTATCGAGGGATCCTTTACCGCTGCCGTATTGATCGAAACTTTATCCGCACCGCAGTCGAGGAGTGCCCCGATGTCGCGGGCTGTCGAGATCCCCCCGCCGACCATGAACGGAATATTGATCTCGGCTGCCACATGCCGGACGATGTCGGCAAAAGTTTTGCGACGTTCGTTTGTTGCTGAGATGTCCAACAGGACGAGTTCGTCGGCGCCCTCAGCCGAATATCTCGCCGCAAGTTCGACTGGGTCGCCGGCGTCGCGAAGGCCGAGGAAATTTGTGCCCTTTACGGTGCGGCCATCCTTTACGTCGAGGCACGGCACGATACGTTTAGCCAGCATATTTCGCGAGGTCCTCCAGTTTAATATTCTGCTCGTAAAGGGCCTTGCCGACTATCACGCCGGAGCAGCCTATGCGGTCGAGCTCATCGATATCCGCGATCGACGTAACGCCGCCGCTTGCGATCAGACCGATCTCGGCAATTGCAGCCCTGATCTGCCGGTAGAGCTTGAACGCCGGCCCTTTCATCGCTCCGTCACTCGCGATGTCTGTGACGAAAGCGTTGGTCACGCCACGCTCGGCAAAATTCCTTAGAAACGCCAAAACAGGAGTTGTGGTATCAGTCTGCCAGCCATTTATCGCGACTTTTCCGCCGCGGGAATCGGCACCGAGCAGAATCTTGTCGCTGCCGAACTTCTCGACCCATGACAGAAAAAGCTCTGGCTGTCTTACCGCAACGCTGCCAACCGTAGCGATCGCCGCACCTGTCTCAAAAACCGCGGCGACATCCGATTCAGTCTTCAAACCGCCGCTGAAATCGATAGTGAGTTTCGTGCCGCTAGCGATCTTTTTCAGCACGTCCAGATTCGCAGGTGCTCCAGTCCGTGCTCCATCGAGATCGACCATATGCAGCCGCCGCAGACCGACATCCTCAAAACGTTTCGCCGTTTCGAGCGGGTCATCGGAATACACCGTCTTTCGCGAAAAATCACCTTGAGTGAGCCGCACGCATTTGCCGCCGATCAGATCCATTGCCGGAATTATTTCGATCATATTTTGAGGAAGTTCTCCAAGATCCGCTCTCCGACCGCTCCCGATTTCTCGGGGTGAAACTGGATCGCGTGAAAATTATCGCGGCCGATCGCGGCACTGAATTCTTGCCCGTATTCACACGTTGCGGTCGTGTTATCGCCGGTTTCGACATAGTAGCCGTGAACAAAATACACCCGTTCGCCATCCGCGATGCCGGCAAACAACGGCGAATCAAGATCTGCGATCCTATTCCACCCCGTGTGGGGTATTTTTAACGTTTGCGACTCAAATCGGCGAACACGATACGGCAAGATGCCAAGACATTCCGTATCGTTCTCTTCCGACGTCCCGCACATCAACTGCATTCCCAGGCAAATGCCCAACACCGGTTGAGCGAGCGCACGGATCACAGAGTCGAGATCGCGTTCCCGCAGATACCTCATCGCCGTCGATGCTTCGCCGACGCCGGGAAAGATCACCCTATCGGCTGCAAGCAATTCGTCCGCAAAGTCGGTCACGATGGGCTCGACGCCGAGCCGGATCAGCGCATTCGCGACCGAAGCCGTATTTCCGGCGTTGTATTTCACTATCGCCAGCTTCATAACACTCCTTTAGTCGTTGGAAGCACAGTTCCCTCGCGGCGTACCGCCATTTTTATCGCTTTCGCAAATGCTTTGAAGATCGCCTCGATCTTGTGATGCTCGATCGTTCCCTCGGCCTTGATGTTCAGATTGCACAAAGCCTTGTCCGAGAATGACTTGAAGAAATGAAAGAACATCTCCGTCGGCATCTCGCCGATCATCTCGCGTTTGAATTCCGCATCCCAAACGATCCAATTCCGCCCGCCAAAGTCGATCGCGACCTGGGCGAGACAATCATCCATCGGCAAGCAAAACCCGTAGCGTTCCATTCCGCGTTTGTCACCCAATGCAAGAGAAAAAGCCTCGCCGAATGTGATGGCCACGTCCTCGATCGTGTGGTGCTCGTCGATATGCAGATCACCCGTCGCGGCAATATTGAGATCAAACCCACCGTGGCGAGCAAGCTGTTCGAGCATGTGATCAAAGAACGAAATGCCAGTCGAGATCGACGAATCGCCGTTGCCGTCGAGGTTAAGTTCAACAGCGATCTCGGTCTCTTTTGTTTTCCGCGTGTGAGCAACGCGTCGATCCGGAGTTCGCAACAGTTCGTATATCTCGCTCCAATGATCCACGGAAAAAGCCACATCATCGCTGTCTAATGGAAACGACGGATTCCTGATATAGATCGACTTCGCCCCGAGATTCCTCGCCAACTGAACATCCGTCGGCCGGTCCCCAATGACATAGGAATTCGCGAGATCGTAATCACCCGTCATATACGTGGTAAGCATCGCGGTTCCCGGTTTGCGTGTCGGAGCATTCTCGTGCGGGAATGTGCGGTCAACGAACACATCGTCAAACGCGATCCCCTCGTCAGCAAGCGTCTGAAGCACAAAATTCTGTGCCGGATGAAACGCCGTTTCCGGAAAGCTATCGGTGCCTAAACCATCCTGATTCGTCACCATCACAAGCACATAGTCGGTCTCACGAGCGATCTTTCCAAGATTCGTGATCACGCCCGGCAAAAACCGTAACTTCTCTAGCAGATCGACCTGAAAATCATCCGGCTCGCGTATCAGCGTCCCGTCGCGGTCAATGAAAAGAACTTTTTTCATAAGTGTTTTTGAACAGCTGACAGCTGTTAGCTATCAGCTGTCAGCTGTTCGTTGATTAAAATAAATTGCGTCAGGGTATCAAGAACCGACGCATTCTCCTCGTTTGTTCCAACCGTTATCCGCAGGCAGCCTTCGCAAAGCTCGATGTTGCTTCGATTGCGAACCACGATCTTCTCGTCAATCAGATATCGATAAACAGCATTCACGTCATCAACATTGACCAGCAGGAAGTTTGCGTCGGACGGATATACCTGTCGAACCAGGTCAAGATCATTCAACGAATTCTCCAACCGCAACCGCTCAGTTTTGGCCGTCCCAACCCAGTCGTCAATAGTCGCTTCGCTGTCCAAAGCGTCCAACACCGCTCGCTGAGCAATACCGCTGACGTTATACGGCGGCTTTACACGATTCATCAGATCAATGATCTCGCCGCTCGCAAACGCGAGCCCAACGCGAACGCCCGCCATTCCCCATGCCTTTGAGAACGTTTGCAGGATGACAAGGTTTGGAAACGACGCGAGTTCTGCGATCATCGACGGTTGGTCGGCAAAATCGATGTATGCCTCGTCAACAATAACGATCCCCTTGAATTGCCGGGCGATCTCAAAGATCGATCTCCGGCTCATTAGATTGCCGGTCGGATTGTTCGGCGAGCAGACAAAGACCATTTTGGTCGCGTCCGAAATGCTCGACAGGATCGCCGGAACATCGAGATGGTAATCGTCCGTCAACCGAACCTCTCGCGCCGCCACGTTGTTGATATCAGCTGAAACTCGATACATCCCATACGTAGGCGGGCACGTGATCACTTCGTCGCGTCCGGGTTCGCAGAAGATGCGAAACAACAGATCGATAGCCTCATCGCTGCCGTTTCCGACGAATATCTGCGGCGGAGAAACACCCTTCATCGCCGCGATCCGACCTTTTAGCTCACGCTGAAGCGGGTCGGGATAACGGTTGAGCCCGAGGCCTGCCGGTGAGCCGAACGCGTTCTCGTTGGCGTCGAGAAACACTTCTGCCGAGCCCTCGAATTCCGACCTCGCCGACGAGTATGATTTCAGGGTCCTGATGTTCTTCCGCACCAGGCTTTGCACATCAAACGTCATGCAAGCCTCCGTCTGATCGCCACTGCATTTTTGTGAGCATCGAGCCCTTCAGCGGCTGACATCGTTTCGATAGTTCGGCCGAGGTTATGAATTCCGTCCGCCGTCAGCCGTTGAAACGTGATGCTCTTGGTAAAGCTTGCGACCGAAACGCCGCTGTATGCCCGGGCCGCGCCGCCGGTCGGGAGTGTGTGATTGGTTCCCGAAGCGTAATCGCCGGCACTTTCGCACGAATAGTTACCGATGAAAACGGAGCCTGCGTTGTTGATCGCTTCGGCGATCTCGTCAGCATTTTGGGTAGCGATAATGAGATGTTCGGGAGCGTATTCGTTAAGCAGTTCGACTCCGTCGGCGAAAGACTCGACCAAAATCGCTTTTGAATTCTGAATAGCTGCGGCCGCCGTCGGTTTTCGGGAAAGTGTTTCGATCTGGCGGTCGACCTCGGCAAGCGTCTCGTTGATCACGGTTTCGGATGTGGAAACGAGAACTACCTGACTGTCCGGCCCGTGTTCGGCTTGCGACAGCAGATCCGCCGCGACGAATGCCGGAACGCATGTCTCATCAGCTAAAATCGCAACCTCCGACGGCCCCGCGGGCATGTCGATCGCGACTCCGGAACGCAAGACCTGCAGCTTTGCCTCGGTCACGAACTGATTTCCGGGGCCGAAGATCTTGTAAACCGACGGCACCGTCTCCGTCCCATACGCCAATGCCCCGATCGCCTGAGCACCGCCGATCTTGAATACCTTTGTCGCACCGCACAACCTCGCCGCGTAAAGAGTCGCCGGATCGATCTTGCCGTCCTTGTTCGGCGGCGACGTGACGACGATCTCTCGACAGCCCGCGAGTTTCGCCGGGATCACGAGCATCAAAACGGTCGAAAAAAGCGGAGCACTCCCTGCCGGAACGTATAGCCCGACCTTGTCGATCGCAACGTTCTTTTTCCAGCAGAAAACTCCCGGTGTCGTCTCTATGACCTTTGGTTCGGAATTCTCGACGGCATGAAACTTCTCGATGTTCGCTTTCGCGACCGCGATCGCATCTTTGAGTTCCTGAGCAACGAGTGCATCAGCTTCGTTAAATTCGGCTTCCTTTACCAAAAATTCGTCAAGCTCGACCTTGTCAAAATGCCTCGCGCAATGACGCAGGGCCGAATCGCCGTGTTCGCGGACGTCCTTGAGGATATTAGCGACCGTGCGTTCGAGAAAAACGGTGTCGATCGTCGGGCGTTTGAGCATCGCGGCCCAGGTTTCTCTTCTTGGATATTTGATAATTTGCATATTCTTACCTGATCATCTGCTCGATCGAGAGCACGAGGATCCCTTCAGCTCCCGCATTCTTCAAAGCGTCGACGACCTCCCAAAAATCTGTTTCGCTCACGACCGAGTGCAGCGAAACCCAGCCTTCCTCGGCAAGCGGGATCATTGACGGGCTTCGCATTCCGGGCAGCAGGCGTTTGATCTCATCGACCCTGTCGACGGGAGCGTTGAGCAGAATGTACTTGTTTTGAGCGGCTGCTTTGACGCTGCGGATGCGGAACAAAAGCTTGTCGAGGGTTGCCTGTTGTTCCGCACCGAGATCACGGCGGGCGATCAACACTGCCTCGGACGACATCACCGTCTCGACCTCACGCAGGCCGTTCGAAAACAAGGTGCTGCCGGAACTCACCAGATCGCATACCGCATCCGCCAGCCCGATCGATGGGGCGATCTCGACCGAACCGCTGATCTCGTGGATGTCGGCGGAAACGCCGAGTGAAGTGAAATACTCCCGAAGAATGTTCGGATAGCTCGTCGCGATCTTTTTGCCCGTCAGCTCTGACAGTTCCGAATATTCAATCCCTTTCGGAACCGCGAGCGACAAGCGGCAGCGACCGAAGCCGAGCTTTTCGATCGTTTCTACCGCTTTGGGGTTTTCAGCGATCACGTTCTCGCCGACGATCCCGACATCGGCAACACCATCAGCGACGTAATCGGGAATGTCGTCATCCCGCAAAAAAAATATCTCGAGCGGAAAGTTCGCCGCCTCGGCCCGCAGCTTTCCGAGTCCGTTCGAAAAGCCGATGCCGCACTTTCTCAGCAGCCCGGTCGAGCCGTCTGACAATCTACCTGATCTTTGTAAAGCGATCTTTAATTTCATATCTAAAAATGACAAAGCGACGCCCCTCGAGACTTGTTTCGAAGTTTCGCGGCGTTTGGATTAAAACTAATTTACGAGTTTGTTAAAAACGAGTATCAGTTCACGCGGCGATGTGTCGCGTGATGATGGTGGAGATGATGTATTTGAGTGGAACTCAGATACATCGTTACCACTATTAAAAACACACCCGAATTA
>CAYSMU010000158.1:0-7057 GCA_964432145.1 uncultured Chloracidobacterium sp. | reverse complement strand
GGCATTCGGCATCTCGGGACTTCCCCGGCCGTGGGGTGTCGGTCCCAATCAGCCGTTTACCGGTCGATTTTATTACACGTTGGGAGCTCAGCCTATGCTTCTTCTTCTCGTCGTTGCGATATTCATGATCCCTATCGCCGGTATCACGAGTACGGCGCTCAATCAGCAGGTCATCTTGCCGCCGATGGCAAACGCGACGACACCGCAGGCCGTTTTCAGCCAGCCATTCGATCTCAAAGGCAATCGCAATGTCCGCATAACGGCAAGTGCCCAAGTTGATAACTCTTGGGCCGACCTCGACATCGATCTGATCAACGACCAGAGCCAAGAGGTTGAGTCGGTAAATGTCCCGGTCGAGTATTACAGCGGTTCCGACAGTGACGGTGCATGGACCGAGGGCGATAAGACGACCGACGCAACGCTTTCGTCGCTTCCCGCCGGGAAGTATACGCTCCGCGTTGAAGGCACGTGGCAGAATTGGCAGGTCCAGATGCCGGTCCAGGTGAAGGTCGAGCAGGGCGTAAACCGCGGAGTCAATTTCTGCTGCGCTTTATTGATCCTTGCGTTGGTGCCGATCTTCGGATTGATACGTAAGATCTCGTTCGAGGGCGGACGTTGGAAGGACAGTATGTTTGGCTCGAGTGCGTCAAGTTCGGATGAATAGGAATTAAGCCTATGTTGAAAAAGCTATATATGGTTTTCGGGGTCGGTGTGCTTTTGACATACGCATCGGCTGCGTGGTTTGGATGGGAACTCGCCAACTCCGGCTCCAAGTCCCGTCTCGGGACCCCGTTCTTTTATTCTGGATTTCGTGGAGGAAAATAATGATCAACCTTGCAGCTATCGCCCCGATTTTGGGCCTTGTCGTCAAGATGGAAGAACTGTTGCCGGTGCTGACGACAACTGTAATTTTTGTAGCGATCGGACTCATTGTCTTTGCGATCGCGTTCCTAATCGTCGTACTCATCGCCCCGTTCTCCGTGAAGAAAGAGATCGAAGAAGATCAGAACACGGCCCTCGCGATCATCATTGGCGCACTCATTATCGGTGTCGCTATGATAATAGCGGCCGCAATTCAGGGTAATTAGGGATTCAAACAGGATCGACAGGATAAGCAGGATAGTTGCTTTTTCATCCTGTCAATCCTGTTCATCCTGTTTGAATTTCTTTCATGAAACGTGCACCGCTACTCTTTCTCAACGTATTTGTCATCGCCACCTGCGGCCTGATCTATGAGTTGCTCGCCGGAACTCTGTCGAGCTATGTCCTTGGCGATTCGGTCACACAATTCTCACTGATCATCGGTATATACCTTTTTGCGATGGGCGTCGGCTCGTGGCTGTCGCGCTTTATCGAGAAGAACGTCGCAGAGAAATTTGTTGATGTCGAGCTGGCTGTGGCCGTGATCGGCGGATTTTCGGCGCCGCTGCTCTTCCTTACGTTTGCGCACCTTTCGTATTTCAGCATCGTCCTGTATGGAATGGTTTTTATCATAGGCACGCTGGTCGGGCTCGAGATACCGCTGTTGATGCGTATCCTGAAGGACGAGATGGACTTTAAGGACCTGGTCTCGAGGGTGCTGGCCTTCGACTATATCGGTGCCCTTGCCGCGTCGCTACTGTTCCCGATCTTCCTCGTGCCAAAGCTTGGCCTTAACCGCACTTCATTGCTCTTTGGGATGCTTAACGCCGCGGTAGGAATATGGGGAACGTGGCTTTTGCTGCCGCTGATCAGGAAGAACGTAACGATCCTCCGAGTGAAAGGCTTTGTAATACTTGTCCTGCTCGTTATCGCGTTTATCAAGGCAGATCGTCTGACCACACTCGCCGAGGATGCCTTGTTCGTCGACAACATAATTTACGCAAAAAGCTCCGCTTACCAGCGAATTGTAGTTACCAAGGGCAAGACAGGCTACGCACTTTTCCTCAACGGCAACTTACAGTTCAATTCGTTTGACGAATACCGCTATCATGAGGCGCTTGTGCACCCTGCATTCGCTGCATTTAACGGCGATACAAAACGCGTGCTCGTACTTGGCGGCGGCGACGGCCTGGCGATTCGCGAGATATTGAAATACAAGTCGGTTGAATTCGTTCAGCTCGTGGACCTTGATCCGGACATGACCCGTGTAGCCGATTCGGTTCCGGCCCTGGGTGAATTGAACAAGAATTCGCTCCACGACCCTCGCGTCCACGTGACGAATGCGGATGCTTTTGTCTGGCTCGACGACGTGCAAACGGAACCTTTCGATGTAGTAATAGTCGATTTTCCCGATCCGAATAATTTCGCCCTGGGAAAGCTCTACACAACAAGGTTCTATAACCTGCTAAAGGGAAAGCTCCGGCCAGATTCATCAGTGGTCATCCAGACGACGTCACCGCTCATTGCGCGCAATTCGTTTTGGTGCGTTATGAAGACTCTTGAATCGAGCGGTTACACGGTCCGCCCATATCAGACGACAGTACCGAGCTTTGGTATCTGGGGTTATGCGCTGGCAAAACTGCAGCCATTTGAAGCTCCGCAAAACCCACGGGCGAATATCGAACTGCGATTTTTAAACGATCAGACATTTGCTTCGCTCTTCGAATTCCCCGCGGACACCTCAAAGCCCGATGAAGATCTTGAGATCAACCGTCTTGATAACCAGGCATTGGTCAGATATTACGAAGCGGAGTGGAGGCGGTTTGAGCAGTAGGTTCGGAATAGCTGATAGCTGATAACTCGAAACTGATAATGACCGATGTATTGAGAGAGAAATCGTACTCGTTTGCCCTGCGAATTGTTGGCTTGAGCGAGCATCTACGGCGTGAGAAACAGGAGTATGTTCTGTCTCGGAAGATTCTGGATTCCGGTACAAACATCGGGCTCTTTATTGAAGAGGGAAAGCAAGGTTATGACAGAGAAGATTTCCGCTTGAAGTATTCGCTTGCCAACAAAGAGGCATTCAAAACTAACTTTCTATTAAGATTGTTACGCGACAAGAGATTTATCTCCAATAACGAAGCCGAATCAATGCTGGATGATTGCGAGGAACTTCAAAAGATGCTGATCGCCACCCTCAAAACGACCAGGGCTTAGTTATCAGCTATCACTTATAACTTCTCGTTATTTCGAATGTACCTATCCCGAAGAGAGTTGCTAACGGTATTCCTCGGCGCTCCGCTGGCATCAGCGGCGTGCCGCATCGATGCTACTCGCGTGTTCCCTGATGGCGAGATCGTTGGCCAATCAGTAGATCTAGGACACATTCTTCGGGAGGGCCGAAGTTTCGACGTTCCGCCCGGCAACTGGGAAACACGAAAGATTGCTATCGTCGGCGGAGGGATCGCCGGGCTGACCGCAGCGTGGAAACTAAAACGAGAGAGCTTTAATGACTTCGTGCTTCTTGAGCTCGAGAAAGAGATCGGCGGAACCTCGCAAAGCGGAAAGGGAAAGCCGGTCGGCTATCCGTGGGCTGCGCATTATCTGCCCGTACCATTTAAAGAAAACTCCGAGCTGGTCTCGCTGCTCGACGAAATGTCTCTGACCGAGGGTCGTGCATTCGATGGAGAGGTTGTTGTCAAGGAGCAGTTTCTTTGCCGCGAGCCTGAGGAGCGCGTCTTCTATAAGGGCCGCTGGTATGAGGGACTTTACCTTAGCGTCGGAGCGAGCGACGACGACAAAAGACAATTTGCAGAGTTTCAGAAGCGGATCGACGAATGGGTAAATTGGCGGGATCCGTCCGGAAAACGGGCGTTTGTTGTACCGGTCGCAAATTGCTCGACCGATGCGGCGGTCACGGCTCTCGACAAGATCTCGTTCGCCGACTGGCTGCGGCAGAATGGATTTACTTCCGAGCGACTCATTTGGTACTGCGATTACGCCACGCGTGACGACTACGGGCTCAAAGTCGATCAGGCATCGGCGTGGGTCGGGTTGTTTTACTTCTGCTCGCGCGTTCGCAAGAGCGGCGTCGAATCGCAGCCGTTTATCACTTGTCCCGAGGGAAACGGGCAGTTCGTAGATCATTTCCTGACCAAGGTAGGCGAGAATGTCCGTCGCTCGCAAATGGTCGTCTCGGTGATACCTACGGAAAAAGGTGTGGATGTTTTATATCTTGCCGAGGGCGAATTGCAAGGCATCCATTGTGACAAAGTGATCTATGCGGCACCGATATTTACTGCACCGTATGTTATTCGCGGCTTCCGCGAAGATGCTCCTTTCTCGTCGGCCGAGTTCCAGCACAATGCGTGGTTTGTTGCTAACCTGCACTTGAAGGACCGACCGAAACCCAGATTTACAAAGGACTTTCCGCTCTCGTGGGACAACGTCTTGTACGAGAGCAGATCACTTGGCTACGTTACCGCAACGCATCAAAAAGGGATCGACTACGGCCCGACGGTCCTTACCTATTACTATCCAATGTGCGAGGACCCGAATGGCCGAACGACGCTATTCAACTACGACTGGAAGCAACTCGCGGATGTTTGCCTGACCGATCTTGCTCGCGCTCACAGCGACATTTATGAGCTGACGGAGCGGATCGACATTATGCGCTGGGGCCACGCGATGATAAGCCCGAGGCCAAACTTTATCTGGAGCGGTGTTCGCGAAAAGGCGATGAAGCCCTACCGCAATATACACTTCGCGCACACGGATCTGAGCGGTGTCGCGCTTTTCGAAGAAGCGTTTTATCATGGATTGCGCGCGGCGGCTGAAACTATGAATAGAGCATGAAATGGATGCGACGTTAATAAAACCAGATTATTGGCTGTTCTCGAAAGGCACTGATCTTACTGTCTTTCTTGGCAGTGCCGCTTTGTCTCTGATCCTGCTAGCTGTGGGATGGCAGGCCGGCATTCTTAATGGTGACTCGCCCGAATGGACGTGGATCTCCGCTGTGCTTTTGATCGACGTCGCACATGTATGGTCGACGAGTTTTCGCGTCTATTTCGATAAGGACGAATTAAGGCGAAGGTTTTGGCTCTATCTGCTGGTGCCGCTCGCCGGTTACGCGATCGGCGTCGCTCTGTATTCCGAGGGCGAGCTGGTCTTTTGGAAAGTGCTTGCGATCATTGCGGTTTTTCACTTTATCCGGCAGCAATACGGCTGGGTCAACCTTTATCGCAGAAAGCTGGGCGAGACCGAGAGGTGGACGTGGTGGGTCGACGCCTCTGCCGTGTATCTAGCGAGTATCTATCCGCTCGCATTTTGGATGACACAATTGCCGCGAAACTTTGAGTGGTTCGTGCAGAATGACTTCATTCCCCTCCCGGCAATCGTCGAAAAGATCCTTTTCCCGATCTATCTGGTCGCCCTCACTACATATGCCGTTAAGTCTATGTATCAATACGTTATCGACGGCTTCCTTAACATCGGGAAGGATATCGTCGTGGCGACTACAGCCGTCTGTTGGTATGTCGGAATTGTCTACTTCAATTCGGATTACGCGTTCACGGTGACGAATGTGATCATCCATGGCATTCCTTATTTTGCTTTGATCTATGTTTATGCGCAGTATAAACGAGAATCATCCGGCCGAGTTTACCGCACTTTATCGTCAAACTGGATGGTCTTCCTAGCGACACTGTGGGCGCTCGCGTATGTCGAAGAGCTTTTCTGGCATCGCGGCGTATGGCACGAGAAGCAATGGCTTTTTGGTGCTGACTGGGATTGGGGAAAGCTAAAGATGTATCTGGTACCGTTGCTCGCCCTTCCTCAGTTGACCCATTACGTTTTGGACGGGTTCATCTGGCGACGCGGAAGCCATCCGGAATTTCGGTTGATCTAAAAAAGGCGGCAAAAGGTGCCGCCTCTTTTCTAACCGATCTCAAAACCAGGGTCAAATAATTCGCCCAAATCGAAAAGCTGGCATTGGCGTCATTGGAGCCATAGGAGCAACCATAGGCGTTGCGGGCCTGGCTGTACGCGGTGCGGTCGGCTGCGTCACGTTCACACCATTTTCATTGTCGTTTCGAAAGAAAAAACCGCCATCCTTCGATATTTCGGGCGTCACTGAGACCGTCTGGCGCTTGCGGTCACGGACGATGGTAAGCTGCACATCGCCTTCTTTTTTGCTGTTGACCTCGCGGATCAGGTCAAAGTCATTCTTTACGGCCTTACCATTTGCCTCGACGATAATATCGCCGGCCTTTAGTCCAGACTTTGCCGCTGCCGAATTCTCTCGGACCTCATTTACCAGCAAGCCATCCTCGACACCAAAATGCCGGGCGAGCTGATCTGTCAGCGGGGTGACTCCGACACCGATGATGCGGCCTTCGCCGCTGCGCCATGTGAAGACCTTTGAACTGCCATCGGGTGAGGTCCAAACGCCCGGACCGTCTTTCGGAAAGTCCTTGAGCATTGGCAGATCTTTCAATTTCTCGAGTCCCTTAAGTTCCGGCATTTCAAATTTGCCCATCGGGGCCGGCATTTCGAATTTGAAATTACCGTCGCCAAAAGCAGGCGTCGGCCGCTTGCCGATCGTGACAGTGATCTCTTGCTCGCTGCCGCTGCGAGAAATGGTGAGTTTGACTTGATGGTCGGGATCGACCTCGCCGACGAGACGCGTCAGCTTGCGGGCACTGGTGATCTCATCGCCGTTGAAACGAACGATAACGTCACCGTCCTTGATGCCGGCCGCCGCGGCGGGCGAATTTTCCATCACTTTTTCTACCGCGACGCCGCGAACATCACGTAAGCCAAACTTGGAAAAATTGTCCCTATTTACCTCGACAGTCTGGACTCCTAGATAGCCTCCACCACCATCGAATGAGAAAGCAAAGGTTTGCGGGGCCTTTTCCTTCTCCTTTTTGGCTTCGGGTGTTTGGCCGAAAGCGATAGTAAACGCCGAGGTCACGATCAAAACAGAACTTAGGTATTTCAAGAGCATAAATTGCCTCCAAAAAATGAGATTACACGTCATAATGACGCGGCTTAGTACGATCTGGTTACAATTTTTGTTGCTTTTGCGGTGTTGACGGGTTGCCTGCCCGGGCTAGCCCATTTTTAGTTTTTCGAGGCGTTCCGCGGCGGCCTGGAGAGTTTCGTCCTTCTTACAAAAACAGAATCGCACAAA
>CAYSMU010000157.1:0-7069 GCA_964432145.1 uncultured Chloracidobacterium sp. | reverse complement strand
CGCGAGCATGCGATTTGTAACAAGAAATCCGCCGGCAATATTGATCGACGCGATAAGTACGGCGATCGCTCCCAGAATTACCGTGACACTCATTTCGGTGCCGATAAGTTGGAGCATTCCACCGACGAGGATAATACCGCTAATTGCGTTGGTGACGCTCATTAGCGGGGTGTGCAGTGCCGGTTTGACGTTCCAGACGACCTGAAATCCAACAAATACGGCAAGAATGAACACCGTGAAATGCGATAACGCTTTATCCGGAGCCACGAGCCCGAGGCCGATCAGAGCAAGGCCGATCACAGCCAGCATGACCGGGCTTATACCCGCGGCGTCGCCGTGGCTGTGGCCGCCCGGAGGCGGCGATGCAATCGCCTTGCTTGCCGAGCTCTTGGATGGCACGCCCGGTTCCGGAGGGGCCACCGCCATTTCCTTTACCGGGGGCGGCCACATCATCTTGCCGTTATGCAGGATGATCGCACCTCGGACTACCTCGTCTTCGAGGTCGACGACGAGTTCTGCCGGCTGCGAACCGGCTTCTGCCCCTTCGGTGGGCTTTTTGACCAGGTCGCCGAGCAAAGCAACGATCGTTGCTCCGTAAAGTTGGCTCGACATGCTTGCCATTCGCGAAGGTAAATCGGTGAAGCCGACGATAGTTACCCCTTTATGATGCACGATCTTACCGGGGTCGGTCAGCACGCAGTTTCCGCCCTGCTCCGCGGCGAGATCTACGATGACAGAGCCCGGCTTCATTGATTCGACCATGCCTTGAGTGATCAGCTTCGGAGCTGGTTTGCCGGGAATTAGGGCGGTCGTAACGATAATATCGACCTGCATTGCCTGGGCCGCGAACAGCGCCATCTCCGCTTTGAGGAAGTCGTCAGACATCTGTTTGGCGTAACCGCCCTTGCCCTCGCCCTCTTCCTTAATGTCGAGTTCGAGGAACTCGGCCCCCATCGATGCGACCTGGTCCTTGGTGGCCGATCGAGGGTCAAATGCCCGCACGATCGCACCCAGTCCTTTCGCTGCCCCGATCGCGGACAGACCGGCGACTCCGGCACCGATAACCAAGACCTTTGCCGGGTCGATACGGCCGGCAGCCGTGATCTGGCCAGTGAAGAAACGAGGGAAATTATTCGCGGCCTCGATGATCGCACGGTAGCCGGCGATATTTGCCATCGCAGAAAGCGTGTCCATTTTTTGGGCTCGTGAGATCCGGGGGACACAATCCATACCGAAGACCGTCGCCTTTCTTGCGGCGAGTTTTTCGACTATTTCACGATTCTGTGCCGGCCACATGAAGCCGATCAGCCATCCTCCCTCTTTGAGAAGTTCGGCCTCGTGAACGCCAAGCTCGGTGTGGTCCTCCGGCGGGCGGACCTTCATTATCAGGTCGGAGGCAGCCCAGAGTTCTCTGGTGTCCTCGATCACGGTCGCACCGGCCTCGCGGAATTCGCTGTCAATACAGTTGATGCCGTGTCCGGCATGCGATTCGACGGCGACATCAAAGCCAAGTTTCTTGAGTTTTAGGATCGTCTGGGGTGTTGCGGCAACGCGCTTTTCGCCCGGATGTATCTCTTTCGGAATACCTATCGTGGTCATAAATTATCTTCCAATTGCGGGACTTGCTGTACTGAAATTCTAAAGGATAAACAGACTTCTAACAAACCGCCGATCATCGGCCCCTACCTGTATGAAACTCCGCAAGATCGCGAATCTCAGATCTTCTGCATCGCAACACTGACAACGCCGTCAGCCCCGCCGCTGCGATTGTATGAGATCCAGAATCCTGCCTTGGGATATCGAACCATTTTGAATATACCGCCGTCCTCTTTCACCGGGGCGTCTTCGCCGAAAATGTCCTTTGGCGTTGGAGCCAGCTTCAGATCCCCTGAATATGTGATCATGATAGCGGTCACCGACCCCGCGGCGTCGTAATAAAACTGTGCCGACTCCGAATCCGAGAAAACGTAGAGATCCATCGCATCAGACTTGTCCTTGGGTGCTCCAAGCTTCGTCCGCACGTCGTCGGCCTTCATTCCGATGCTGACGGCCTTGTATGCGGAAAACACCACTTTCTCGGGAGTGGGCACCGGATCACCGCCGGTCACGCCATGCGGTGCAGGTGCGGTCGCTCCGGCTATTAGATGGGCGGCCGTGAACAGGGAGACAACAGAAATACTGATGACATAAGTCCTTATTTCCGCAATCACTTCATCCTCCTACTTTTCAGTTATCCTGATATAGCGTATGAATCTCGCAGCCACCCGGTGATCTCGGCATCTATGTCATCCGGATCGAACAGCTTGATCTCATGGTGCCATCGGTTGGCCGACGATTGCTCACGCTTTGATATCCTCGGACTGTCGATGTCGCCGCCCGCCTTAACGGTAAGGATCAGAAACTCGCTTCTCGTCTGTATTCCCGCAAAGGCGGACCGGCGATTCAGATGGATCGACGTCTTCTTAGGATCTTGTTCGACCGGGCCGAATTCCCGTGCGACGGCCACGATCGTGTCATAGACCTCACGGACACAAGGAGATTTTCTCTCAAAATGCTGTTCGATCGAGTGATGCATATCACACACGTGCCTCATAAATTCGATTGAACGGTGTTTCGGTCGCTCGCCGGAATTTCGTGAACCCGCTTGATAGCACAACTTCACGGAGAGATTCTTCGCTGGCCACGGCGCCGAGAGCCGGGCCGCCAAGAGCGAGCGAATTGGCAGTGCAGCAAAGTGTTGAGGCGCCGGAAAACGTTCGGCCTACGATATTGAAATTCTCTTCGACCGTGTTTCCTGCCATGGGCTCCACGATCAAACAATTACCGCCCGGAGCAAGTGCCTCGCATGCCCGCCTGGCCGCTCCGTTAGGATCGCCCATGTCGTGCAGACAGTCGAAGAAGCAGACCAGATCGAAGCCCTCGACGGGAATGTTCCCCGCATTGCAAACCTCGAACTTAACGCGGTCAGCGACACCCGCGGCCTCAGCTTTTGTGCGGGCTGTAGCGATCGAAGCCTCGTGATTATCAAAGCCAAAGAAGCGCGAATTGGGGAACGCCTTGGCCATGATGATCGTGGAGGCACCGTGCCCGCAGCCGACGTCGGCTACCTTTGCCCCGGCGTCGAGTTTTTCCTTTGTTCCGGCCAATGCGGGTATCCATTCGTTCACCAAATGCGCGGTATAGCCCGGTCGAAAGAACTTTTCGGTACCGACAAAAAGATCGGGGTCGTGCTCACCCCACAGCATTCCGCCGCCCTTCTTAAACGAGTCCATTATCCGGGGCTGGGCGTTTATCATCGCCTTGATTACGTAAAAACCGCCGCCCACATAAAAAGGGCTGTCCTCGTCGGTCAAGGCTACTGCCTGCTCGGGAAGCATCGAGTACCTTCCTGACGCGGGATCATAGTGAACATATTCGCCGGCGGCCTGATTGATCAGCCATTCGCGAACGTATCTTTCCGTTGTACCCGTTTTAGCGGCGAGTTCTTCGGGAGTCAGGCCGTCGGAATCGGCAAGGGCTTCGTACAAACCAAGTTTTTGGCCGATATAGCCGAGAATTGAACTTAGGCTAGCGCCGAAATCTCCGACAACTTTGCCAAGAAAAGCCTGCATTTTTTCTTCATCGATCTCAATAGAACCAGCGGGATAAGGCATAACTTCCTCCTTTCTGTGCCGTCGGTGAGAGGAAAGTCGGCGGTTGAATAGATTTTGCTTTAGGCGCGGGATTATATAACCAAATGAAAACCCGCGCAATCACTAAACGCTGTGATAACGCGGGTCAGGATGTGCGAGAAATCAGAAACTGGCTAGCCGACCGTTACGGTAACTGAACCGGACGTGCCTTTCGCGGTGTATGCAGCGACAGGCGATTCTGCCGGGCCGCTAACGACTTTGCCGGTCGCTGCGTCAAATTTAGACCCATGCTTAGGGCACTCGAGGACCTTCTTTCCAGAGTCATAGCTAAGGAGGCCGCGTTTATGGGTACAAATAGCCGAGAACGCGGCGAAGGTTGATTCACCGGTGCGAAGGATGATGATCTTGCCGGCAGATGAATCGGCATACGCTGAACCGCCGACCTTCGCAAGCGGGCTGTCCGGTCCTACGGTGACCAAAACGTCCTCAAATGACGCGGCCCTCGCCATGTTCCTCGAAGATGAGACGGTCAAGACAAGACCGCCTGCGACGAGGCCTGCTTTTACCAGAAACTCGCGGCGGCCCATACATGAATCCTTATCAGTACAATCTTTCATTAATTGAAGTTCCTCCGAATGACTTTGATGCAGAATTTCCGAAAACGTTCTACACGTTACAATAATTTTTATGTCAGCGCACAAAATTGATCACCGAACCGCCAAAGAAAATGTAGAAAATGCACAGGATGACCTCACCGATGCCAACCGCCGCGATAAATTTCCAGTAATTCATCCTCGTAGTCCCGGCAAGATAGCAAACGAGGTCGGTCGGCACGAGCGGAAAGAATGCCCATCCGGCGACAAATAGAAAGCCGAGCGGGTGTTCGAGCCTGGCCTTTATCCGATGGGTCATTTCTGGCTTATGGCCCTCAAAATACTCGTCGAATCCAAGAAACTCGGAAAAGTAATAAATGATCGTCGATGAAAACAAAATGCCTGCCATCGATGCGGCCAGGACGGTCCACGATTGTCCCGGAAAGAGTATAGTGCCGGCAATTACAAGCGGCGTGCTCGGCAGGAGAGTAAAGCCGCGAAGTGCTGAAAACGCAAGATAAATAAGCCAGATCGAGCTTTGAAATCTCTGCAGAAAGGCAGCGATTTTCTCAGCCGTGAACGAATCGGGGCTCGAAAGATACCAGCCGACGCCTCCCGCCAGGACCAGTATCCACACGACGAAAATAATTCGACGAAGAGCAAGGGCAGATCTTGATAGTTTCGATCTCACGAATACTGATTTTCTATTGTGGGAACAAACATCGCCAAACCCGCGCTGGTCACCGAAAAATGGCAGTTAGGTCACCGGATTCTCCCCGCTGGGTCATCGGTTTTTCTGGCGTCCTTCGCCGATTCCGTTCGATAGCGTCGATGTCGGAAAAGTCATGCGATCAGTACTATGTAATCCATCGCGTCCGGGCGGCCCATCCCGAGTGGGACATCAAGGTCCTGGTCCAGGCGGCCCGAATCTCATCACCGATGCGATCGAGGAAATAATCACAGTATGATCGACCCAGACGCCCTGAGTTTGGAAAAAGGGCCGCCCGGAAGCTTGTTTCCGGACGGCGCCTCTCGATCAGCTCAAAACCGAGCGACCGAAGCTACTGCGATAGCTCAGATCACTTACTTTCCATTATCGTCTTCAGGCTCGAAAGCCCCTCGGCAAAATCCTTTCCGACCTCTTTATCCATATCGACAACGAGCGTCATGAGATTAAGCGGGCGCGGCATGGTGGTGCTAAATCCCCATGTTACTTTGGTCTGGTCTTCGCCGGCTGACGCGAGGGTGAGAAACGCATCGGCCTTCGACTCGAACGGCCGCTTAAACCGGAGTTCGGTCTCCATCCTTTCGTTTTCGACAAGTTTCTTTATCTCTTGCTCGCCTTCGCCAACCTCTTCGGATTTGCCGTTCCAAGCTGAGACAAACCCGACCGTACCGTCGGTACCGCGAAATTCCTGCTTCATGGTCGGCTCTTTCTTGAACCAAGGGCCCCATTCGTTCTGGTTCTTGAGTATCTTGACGTAATTATAGATCTCTGCCTTCGGCTTGTTAATGGTAATGTCGCGCTGCACCTTGAGATCGGTCGGCGTGGCAAACGATGCAATTGCGACGGCAGCAATAAGGAGAACAACGATCCCTACGAGGGCAACAATAAGTTTCTTGATCATTTTCTGCTCCGAAAATTTTGATTGCCGTAAATATATATGAAAACCGCGCAAACTCAAAGAGATTTCGGGGGCAGCGGAGTATTGACGGCTCAACTATTTTCGCTTAAGGAAATCTTCCGTTTCAATGTCAGCCTGTCTGAGGATGGCCCTCAGCGTACCCTCAGGCATATCTCCGAGTGGTTGGGAATTGTAGTGAATCGGCCTGTTAACGGATTCAACCAGATCTCGTGGCTTCCCGCTGCCTGTCGATGAAATTCGAATCCAAACGACTTTAAGATCCGGACGATATCTCGGTAGCGGAAACCAGAAAGACGGCCCATTTCAGATACCAATTACAAGCGGATAATCAAAATCATCGGCGAAGAATGGTAGATCTCTCGCGATATCGTCCTGAGATTCGATCAACTTCTTGGCGACATCCCGCGCTATTTCGATCGTTTCCGCAATGGTCCGACCCTGCGCGATCAATCCTTGAATACTGTCCGAGGTCGCCAGATAGACTCCCTCGGGCAGCTTTTCAATGTGCAAGGTGATCTTTCGTTCCATATTTCGTTAGTCTACGCCGATGTCGACAAAGTTTCCATATCCGGCTTCCAACGAAGCACGGGCTTTCGTGCGGCAGATGCTTCGTCGAGGCGTCCGATCCGCGTCGAATGCGGTGCGTCGATCACGAGCTGCGGGTTTTCCTTAGCTTCACCATCGATGTCGATCATTGCGTCAACGAATGCGTCGAGATCGGCTCGGCCAACGGATTCGGTCGGTTCGATAAGCATCGCACCTTCGACGACGAGGGGGAAGTAAACGGTCGGCGGATGGAAGCCGTAGTCGATCAGACGCTTGGCGATGTCGAGCGTAACGACGCCGTGCTTTGCCTGGTTCTTGTGCGAGAAGATCGCTTCGTGCATGCAGTCGGCTTCGTACGGTTCGTCATAAACGCCGGCGAGTTTTTTCAAGACGTAGCGAGCGTTAAGTACCGCGGTTTCAGTCGCCTCTTTGAGTCCGTCGTGGCCGTGCGTATAGATATACGAAAGTGCCCGCACCATCATTCCGAAGTTGCCGAAAAATGCCTTCACCCGGCCGATCGATGCCGGAAAATCGTAATTCAGATGATAACGGTCGCCGGTCTTTTCGACTCTCGGAATCGGCAGGAACTCAGAAAGTTCAGCCGTACAGCAGCAAGGGCCGCAGCCCGGGCCGCCGCCGCCGTGCGGTGTTG
>CAYSMU010000156.1:0-7085 GCA_964432145.1 uncultured Chloracidobacterium sp. | reverse complement strand
GGAATGATACGCGCCGAGAGTACAACCGTATCGCCTTTCTCGATCTCGAGCCCCTTATACGTGGTGGTGGCAAGATTCCATAGCGCTGCCCGCATCTCGCCTTGGGAACCCGTAACCAGATAGCAGATCTCGTCGTCATCGAGCGCCCTCGACGCACCGAGGTCGACCATCGTATCGCCGGCGATCTTGAGCAAACCCAGGTCAGACGCGATCTCGACATTCTTCTGCATCGAGCGGCCAAGAACGCAAACACGTCTGCCAAATTCATGGGCGACGTCAAAGATGATTTGGAGGCGGTGTAGGGATGACGAGAACGTGGATACGAATAAACGTCCTTCTGTTTGATCGAAGATCTCTTCGAATGCAGGAATTACAGCCTGTTCCGAGGGCGTCCGCCCCGGCACAGTAGCATTCGTTGAGTCACAGAGCAATGCCAACACCCCTTCGTCACCGATTCGTCCGAGCGTTGCGAGGTCGTATGGCTTGCCAATGACCGGTGTGTCGTCGATCTTATAATCGCCGGTGTGTATGATCGTCCCGATCGGCGTATGGATCGCGAGCGAGAAACACTCGACGAGCGAGTGAGAGGCGTGAATGAACTCGATCTTGAAGTTTCCGATCTCTACGATGTCATTCGCCTTGACGCGGTGCATAAGCACGTCGTCGAGCATTTCGAATTCTTCAAGCCGTTTTTCCGTCAGAGCCAACGTGAACCGCGAAGAATAGACCGGAAGATTGAATTTGCGGAGAATGTACGACAGCGCTCCGATGTGATCCTCGTGCCCGTGGGTAAGGATGATCGCAGTCAGGTCGTCACGATACTCTTCGAGAAAATCGAAATTCGGTATAGAGATATCGACGCCGAACGGAGTCTCTTCAGGAAATCCCATCCCGGCATCGACGATTATCATTTCGTCGCGGTAACGGATGCCCATGCAATTCATGCCGAACTCACCGATACCGCCCAGTGGAATTATTTCTATTTTTGACAACAGTGCCCTTCCTTCTCTTATCTAAAGGCTAAATATAGCATGTAGGCCGAAGTGTCGCCATTCGGTTTGCCGACTATAACATTGGCTATACTCGCTTCGTTTTTACTCCGCAGGAGACGAACCCTGACGGATCAACGCTTCCGATTGAAAGATTTTAGAAACCACTCAGCAATCCAAAGCGTCTTTGATCTGACAATAAGTTTTTGAGGCGTAGGCTATGAAACGAGAGATCTCAGATCAACAACTTGACCAGGTGATGCGGCAGATCGTTTTGGATGCGTCGCTCGATGAGGAAACCGTACAGGATATTGCGAATTCGCCAAAGATCTGGTGGGCAGTACAACGGTCGATCGCCGGAGCTGATACCCTTTCAGCCCCGTGGCCGCCGTCCTGGGCATGGCGCCGGTTTTTGACTATCGCTATTCCGGCTTTCTCTGCGATAGCACTTGTGATCGGTTACTTCGCTAATGTTAATGTACAGCCGACATTTGAGACCGGTACAGCACAGATCGTTCAGGGTGATCCTGCGGCTGCCGGGCAGATCGTTGCCAACGACGAACGTCCTGAAGTAATAAATCCGGAGATCCCGGTACGGCGAATAAGTACACGCAGAGGAAATGCAGCCACAGCAAATATTCCGGCGTCGTCAAAGCGGGTTTCAGGTAGCAAGACAATCATCGCAAAACGTTCGCAAAAGGATGAGGTTAAGACGGACTTCATATCCCTGACTTACGCCGGCGTCCCGGAGAGCGGACATGTGGTCCGTGTAAAGGTCCCCGGATCAATGATGATCAACCTCGGGGTCGTATCCAGTCTCGAACGACCTACGAATCTCGTCGATGCTGAGGTTGTCCTCGGGGATGATGGACAAACCCACGCTATCAGGTTTATTAGACAATAGCGGGAAAGCAATGGAGTTATCATGAACAACCGAATTATATTAGTTTTCACATTGACCATACTATGCACGGTACTCGGCATGGGACAGCGGCCGGGTGACCTACCTCCCAGACCGGGCGGTGGCCGTCCGCCGCAGGCAGATCCGGGCCCGCGTAACGGGCCGGACGGACGCCCTCAGGGAGAATGGGTTCGCCCTCATGATACAAACAACAACGGCAACCTCGAAGCAGAGGAGTTCTCGGCAGCAATGGAGCGTACCTTTGCGGAACTCGACAGGAATAAGAACGGAACTCTCGACGCGGGCGAAGCCGTCCGGCCTGGCCAACCAGGTCCGCGGCCTGCGGGCAGGCCAGATCCCGAAAGGCCGGGACCTGAAGGAAAGCGTATACTGCCTCCATTCTTCTTTCTCGACCGAGTAGATCCTTCTGGATCCTACTCCAGGCAGGATTTTGACCGTATAGTTCGTGAGGTCTTCACGCAAATGGATCGAAACGGCGACGGGATACTTATCCGCGACGAAGCCCGTCAGCTTCCGCGTCGCCCCGGCGATCCGGCACCCGGCCCGCCTCAGGCCCAAATGCCGCCTAACGCCAGATTCATCGCCGCCGAACTGCGGTTTGGCGACCGACTGGTCAAGGGACAGCCCTTCTCGGCAGACACCGTTATAGAAGACACGAGACGACTGTTTGATGGCACAACGGTCACGAAACAGAGTCGCGGGGCCATATATCGTGACGGCGAAGGCCGTACCCGACGCGAACAGCCGCTCGATATGGTAGGCGGAATAAACATCGTAGGCCCGAACAATAAGCCGCAGGTGCTGATATTTATTAATGACTTTGCGAGCCAATCTCAGATCTTTCTCGATACCGATAATAAGGTCGCCCGCCGCACTCCCCTGGGGACAGGGCCGGGTCCCATCGAACCTGTATCGCGTTCGGAAGCGAAAGAGGAGTCGCTTGGCACCAAGACCATCGAGGGCGTCACCGTCGAGGGAACGAAGACCACATTTGAGATCCCAAAGGGACAGATCGGAAACGACAAGCCTATTCAGGTAGTTACGGAACGTTGGTATTCAAAGGAGTTGCAGGTCCTTGTGATGTCTCGTCATCTTGATCCGGTCGCAGGGGAACACGTATTCAAGCTGGTTAACATTCGCCGGGCCGAACCGAGTGCGGAGTTGTTTGCCGTCCCGGCCGGATACAGGATCGAGGGCCATCAGGTTCGCAAGCCGGGTGAGTAGTTATAGCATTAAGTTGCCGGAAACCGGTATTTAATCGAAAATGCTCGACGAGGTACTAAATATTAACTTGCGGACGACGGCACAAATTCCGGCAATCGAGTTTTCCGATCAGAGGATCATGTCCGATGATTCGTTGGTTGAAGCGGTCATTGACGGCGACGAAACCGCATTCGCCGAGATCTTTGATAGATATAAGCTTGGAGTGACGCGAACCGTCGGCCGCTTCTTTCGTGAGCGAAGTGACATTGAGGAGATGGTCCAGCAGAGCTTCATGAAGGTGTTCCTGTCTCTAAAGAGATTTCGCGGGGGAGAAGAGCGTTCCTTTGCGGCATGGATCACAAGGATCACTGTGAACGTCTGCTACGATGAGTTTCGCCGACGCCAGAGAAAGTCGGAGAGTCTTTTCAGCGAGATCGGCACAGAGGAAAGTGATTATGTCTCGTCGATCGCAGACGGCCGTACGCGATCTTCGGAACGCACACTATCCAATGCGCAGATCGCGGAGCGGATACTCGCCAGCCTGGAAGCCGAGGACCGGATCGCGATGACCCTAGTATACTCGGACGAATACTCTCTCGAAGAGGCAGCGGGGGCGATCGGGATCACGGTCAGCAGTTTGAAATCAAGATTGTTCAGATGCAGAAACCATATTAAACGGCGATTTGGCCACCTATTTTCATAAGCAATACTACATTTCCGAGAACGGAGGAGAATATGAGACATATTAAGATCGCGGTTACCGGTGTATTCGCGTTAGCCGCGCTGACCTTCCTGTTAACAAAGAGCGGGCCCGTTTCAGGCCAGGGTGGCGGAGTGCTTTCAGCGCCGACCGGGGTCACCGCAACCGATAGTATCCACAATAATAAGGTTGGGATCTATTGGAACGCGATCCGCGGTGCGACTGTATATCGGATCTTCCGAAACACGGTCAACAATCCGGCCGGGGCAACCGATCTCGGCACTACGCCGCTCAATTTCTTCTTTGATCAGGGCGCCACGCCCGGACAACCCTTGTTCTATTGGGTAAGGTCCGAGAATGGCGGTGCCATCAGCGAATTGAGTGTTTCCGATCAAGGTGTTCGTTCGGCAACAGCACAACAGGGACCCGTTCCACCTCTTGAACCGCCGCCGCCCGGACCGCCCGGCAATCCGACCACTGCCGCCAAGGCGACCCTTGGAAAGATACTATTCTGGGATGAGCAGCTCTCATCCACACGAACGGTCGCTTGCGGTACATGCCATTCATCCGGGTTTGGCGGTACCGATCCACGATCGCCGATCTCCGCTGCAACCTCGACCAATCCGGGGCCGGACAGCCTGATCGGCACGCCGGATGATATTCGAGGCTCGGGAGGCGTGCCGTTCACGAATCTTGACGGGACATTCGTGTCCGGCCAGCCGTATGGCCTCGATCCGCAGGTGACGGGACGGCGGTCAATGTCATATATCAATGCCGCGTATTCGCCGATCCTGTTCTGGGATGGCCGAGCGACAGGCGTCTTTCGCGATCCGGTCTCGAATGTCGTCGTTCTAAATAACGGCGGCGCTCTCGAGAGCCAGTCGGTCGGGCCGCCGGTCTCAACCGCTGAAATGGCTCATAGCGGACGCGATTGGAACGACGTTGCGGCACGTGTCGCAGCATCGAAGCCGCTGGCCTTATCCGCCAATATTCCGGCTCCGCTTTCCACATGGATCGGAGGACGAAGCTATCCGGAGCTCTTTCAGGAGGTATTCGGAACACTGGACGTCACGCCGACACGAATCGCTTTTGCGATCGGTGCTTTCGAGCGAACGTTGTTCAGCGACCAGGCTCCTGTTGACCTTGCAAATGCCGGTATCACGCCGCTTACGGCGGCTGAAAATCGCGGTCGAAACATATTCAACGCCAATGGGTGCAACACATGCCATGGAAGCAATCTGTTTAGCGACAACGCCTTCCACTATATCGGTGTCCGTCCGCAAAACGACGATACGGGCCGATTCCAGGTGACAAATAACCCCGGAAACCTCGGCGAATTCCGAACGCCGAGCCTGAGAAATGTCGAGCTTCGCCGTTCTTATTTCCACAATGGGCAATTCACCACTCTCGAACAGGTCGTTGCGTTCTATAACCGCGGCGGAGATTTCAATGCTCCGAATAAGCCGCCGGTGATTCGCCCTCTGGGCTTGAATGCCGGCCAGCAAGCCGATCTTGTCGCCTTTTTGAGGAGGCCGTTAACGGATCCGCGAGTGGCGGCCGAATCGGGCCCTTTCGCAAGGCCGCAACTGTACACCGAGTCAAACCGTGTCCCGCAGATCAGTGGCACTGGTCGAGCCGGCTCGGGCGGATTCACTCCGCAGATCAAAGCTATCACGCCGCCGATCGCCGGAAATCCCAATTTCACGATATCGCTCACGGGTGCCATGGGTAATTCGACCGCATTCCTGGTCGTTGACGCTGTCGATCCCGGAGTTGGATCAACGATCCCAATTACCGGTTCGCTTGGCAAGATCACGACGAATACGCAAAACACTGGTGCCGGCAACGGCTGGGCCTCGGTTCTCGTACCGCTTCCGGCCACTACCGCCGTGATCGGACGGACGTTCTTTGCTCGATGGTACGTGCAGGACGCCGGAGCACTGGGCGGTTTCTCAGTATCGCCCGTCGCCCAGTTCACGGTCTTCGGCGATGGAGTAGAAGCATCTACAGTGACCATCTCGGGACAGGTTCTGGCACCAGATGGCCGTCCACTTGGCAATGCCCGCGTCGTACTTGCCGATCCTATGGGTGCTCGTCGTGCGGCAACCACGAGTACATTCGGTTATTACACGTTCGAAAACGTGTACACGGGAATCAATTACAGCATCGGGGTTTCCTCCAGACTTTACCGATTTAACACGATAAACATTCTCGTTACCACGGACCTGATCGACGTTAACTTCACCGGAGAGCAATAACTTCTCCTTCATACCCGAATGGCCGGGGCGCCTCCAGACCGGAGTGCCGCCCCGGCCAATTTGCGCCATTCTTCTAATGTCAGTGTCTCGGCCCGGCGGCTCGCATCGATGCCGCCCGCGGCCAGAATCTGCCTCGCATCTGCCAACACGAGCCGCAAATTGTTGTAGATGGTCTTACGCCGTTGACAAAATCCCGCGCTGACGATATGGCGCAAACTAGCCGCGTCGGGATAAGCATCATCTTTCGGCACAAGGGCGACAACCGCGCTCCAAATCTTGGGAACCGGCACGAATGCCGACGGTGCGACATCGAATAGATGTTCGATCTCGAACGCATCCTGTGCGATCACACTCAGAAATCCTCGTTCCTTAGATGCCGGCTGGGCCGTGATACGCTCGACGACCTCGCGCTGGAACATCAGCACGATCCGCGAGAATGACATTCGCTGTTCGATCAGTCGCTGCAGTATTGCCGTCGAGATATTATAAGGAAGATTAGCAACAAGCTTTGCCGGAGTATTTGATCCTACGAGCCCCGCGAGATCGACGTTCAAGGCATCAAGATTTATCAACTCGAGGTTCTCGCTGCCGCTAAACTGAACTCGCAGCGGCGGGATCAAGTCGCGATCGAATTCAACGGCGATAACCCTGGCGCCCGAATCGAGCAGATGGGTGGTCAGAGCACCACGCCCGGGACCGATCTCAATTATGGTGTCCGTCGGCTGAAGGTCGAGTTCACCGACGATCCGCTCGCAGACACTGACGTCTCTCAGGAAATTTTGTCCGAGCGACTTTTTCGCACGCATAGGCGTAAGTTCTGCTACAACGGATATCCGCTGATCTCAATATCCCCGCCGAGATCGGCGACCCGCACATCGGTAAGCCTCATAGCTTCGGCAATGGAATTCGCTCCGGCACCGCCGATAGCATTTGGCGCCTCGCGGCCGCCGATGATGATCGGGGCACCGATAAAGGTGATCTTGTCCACAAGCCGTGAGTCGCAAAACGAACCG
>CAYSMU010000155.1:0-7121 GCA_964432145.1 uncultured Chloracidobacterium sp. | reverse complement strand
GGTGGCTCGGGGGTGGCTCGCCCTCTAGTGGGACACTTAAACCATTGATGGTATTGATGTTAAGCCCGATTTTTGGGGGTGGCTCGCCGTTCAACGTGAAAAAATATTTCACGTGTATTAAACCCGGCCAAAAAAAGATCGAGATAATCCTAGATTTTCAAAGAACTACTGCCTTTGCATCCTCGCAGGCGGTGTTGAATATAGCACAATGTTGCATAGATAGCAATGGAATTTTCTTTGGCGTACTGTTGGCCCTCGGGAATGTGTGTCGGATAACGCGTGCTCGATCACATCATTTTCGTTTCTCCTCGCGGAAGCCAGGGCTTTCCATGATCCCATTGTGGGGACAAGTCAAGGAGTTTTCCGGGACTGCGATGACGTGGCGGAGAGCAGAACGGCATCCGTAAGTACTTTGAGGCGGACAGCCGCAAAGCGTTTGCCGTCACGCGAGTGGGTGAGGTCGATAATGTCGTCGGGCTCGGTAGTTAACAGGAGTTTGGGATCGCCGACGTTGGGATCTATCTGAAACACTTTGCTCGACAGGCCTTCGCCCTGCTGTGATTCCTGATAAAAAAGGCTTTTTCCGTCGGGCATCAATTTGAACAGCCACGTCGGCCTAATATTCAAAACGGCCTTTGGAGTATCGGAATCTACGGGCCTTACGATCACTTTTCCCGGCTCCGCGGTGTCTCCGCCCGCGGTATAGGCAAGGAGCTTCCCGTCCGGGGATTGGGCCCAGTAATAGGTAAAGGCGTTGGGCAGGTAATCAAGGCCGGTTACCGGCCCACCCTCAACAGAAACCTGGCCCATAGGCGGCGACCCCTCGTTGAACCAACGAAACACAACAGTTTTGCCGTCTGCGGCAAATTGCGGGAACTGTGTGATCCCGGGAGCATCGGCGAGAAGCCTCGGATCGCTGCCGTCAATGTTCATTCGCCAGACCTGATTGTAGCCGGCCTTTTTTGACGTGAAGACAACAAAACGCCCATCGCCCGAAACTCTGGGACTGAGATTATCCGAATCGGATGGCGTAAGCTGGATCGCGTTCTTACCATCCGCGTCGGCGATCCAGATAGAGAGCCGATCGTTCTCAAGAGCGTCAAAAACGATGCGGCCGTCCGGTGTCCAATCGACGGTCTGGTTGCCTAAGGGCTCCCGCGATATCGGGGTCATTACCTTGTAGTCGCTCGTGTCTCCAACCCATACGCGGGTTTCGTCCGCCCGCTGGACGGAAACGATGTTCCTGTCCTGGCGGTCAACGCTCACGCCGATGTAGATGTTCAGGTCGTTCGTAATTCGGGTCATCGTGCCCGACGCCAGGGAAACGTGAAATAGCTGACGACGGTTCGAAGCCTCATCTACCGCATTCATCAGCAACCCAGCTCCGTCGTTAAGCGGGGCGAGAGCATCGATACGGTGCTTCTTGCGAATCACCTCTCGCTCGCTACCGCTTTTTAGGTCGAGCATTATTACGGACCAGTTTTCGACGCCCGCGAGTTCGCGCTTGATGTAAAAGATCGACTTTCCGTCAGCGGAGAACCGGGCCTTGCGAATGATCGTTTCGCCCTGAAGGACCCGTAATACCCGCTCGTCACTTCCGTTTGCCGAATCGGCCGAAATTAGCTTTGAGTCGGTGACATTTACCGAAGTTTGCGGAGCCGGGTCACCATACCTCACGAATAGGACGCGCTTGCCGTCTGGCGAAAGGCTCCCGAGGTGATTTACCTTTTCCGCAACTTTACGGGGCTGGCTTCCGAGGGTGGGAACGCGAAACAAAGTGCCGTGTGTCCCAAACCTCGGAGCGGTAATGAAATATATCTCGTCGCTGTCGTTACTGAACGCGATATCCCAATAATGTACCTGCTGCGAAGGCAATATTCGTATTGCGTTCGCATCGCTGACACGGCGCAGCCAGAGCGAGCGGCCGCCGTCATCCTCGTACGTGACGTATGCGACAGAGCTGCCGTCCGGCGAGATCACCGACAATGCGACGTTGTTGGACTGGGACAATTTGCGTATCGATATCTTGTCAACACTAAACGATGTGGAAGCCGATGATCGTGAAAAAAAGTACCAACCGCCGATCGCCAGTACCACGACAGCCATCGCGGCTGCTGCGAGCCACAGTTTTGATCCCGATCTAGATTCGAGATAGAAACGCCGCACAAAACTGTCCATTGAGCCGGAGTCGCCGCCCGATGAACGCATTGTGTTGAGGATCGACCGGACCTCATCCATCGAGCTGAATCTGTCCGCGACCGATTTTGCGAGACATTTGTCGATCATCAACGCCAGGCCCACCGGAACCGCCCGCCGGGATTGCGAGACGGGCTTAGGGTTACTGGTGACTATCGCGTGCACAACTTCGGCGTAGCTCTCGCCGCGGAAAGGCCTCTGGCCGGTGAGAGCCTCGTACATAACGATGCCAAGGCTGAATATGTCGCTTCTGTGATCGACGCTGCGGCCCTCGGCCTGCTCGGGCGACATATATGACGGGGTTCCGATGACCTGGCCCGGAGCGGTTATTTCGTGAATCGTCGAACTGTCAAAGACGCTTACCGATTCGATCTGAGCGAGCCCAAAGTCGAGGATCTTGGGAACTCCGTTTGACGAGATCATGATGTTGCCCGGCTTGATATCGCGATGGGTGACACCCTTTTCGTGAGCGTGGGCAAGGGCGTCGGCTACAGGCACGAACCATTCGACGAACCTTTCGACCGGGAGGCCGCCCTCGGCAATGGTCTCGCGAAGTGTTTTACCCTCAACGAGTTCCATGGTGATGAACGGGCGTCCGGCATATTCCTCGACACTGTATATCGTAGCCACATTCGGATGGTTGAGAGTAGCAGCGGCGAGGGCCTCGTTGCGAAATCTGCGCAGGAACGCCTTGTCGCGGGTGAAGTGCGGCGGGAGTATCTTCAATGCGACCTGGCGGTTCAGTTTCGTATCGGTGGCTCGATACACCTCGCCCATTCCGCCAAACCCGATCGCTTCTTCGATCGTGTAATGGGCGATGACGTCGCCGGACTTGAACGATCTTTCCCGGACCTCACTGCCGGTAACGAGGTCACCGACTATCGGACGCTCGATAAAGTCACCGACCTCGATTTCGGCGGCAAGCAGGGATTCGACCTCATGTCGGAGGGTATCGTCGCCTCCGCAGCGCTGCTTTAGGAACTCGTCACGTTCATCCGCCGAGAGTTCCGACGCCGACTGAAATATCTCGGTGATCTTTTCCCATTGTTCGGGGGTCATAGGGTCAACAGCTCTGCTTAAGCTCACGGTAGAGGAACGCACGTGCGACATTCCAGTCGCGTCTTATTGTACGACTCGAGACGCCCAGGGTTTCCGCAATTTGTTCATCGGTAAGGCCGCCAAAATATCGCATTTCTACGATCTGGCTCTGCCGCGTGCTCAATACGGCAAGCCGCTTCAGGGCATCATCCAGGGCGACAATATCGGCCTGTTTGTCGTCAGAGACCGCAAGGTGATCCTCAAGTGTGACCTGCAGCCTGTCGCCGCCCCTTTTCTGGCTCAAACGCCGGCGAGCGATGTCAACGAGCACACGCCGCATCAACTGTGAGCAGATCGCATAAAAATGGTGTCGGTCCTGCCAATTGACCTTATCGGAATCAACGAGCCGCAAATATGCCTCATTGACAAGAGCAGTGGCCTGAAGAGAGTGGTCCCTTGGCTGACGCCGCATGTAATTAGCGGCGATCTTGTGCAGCTCGCGGTGAACCAGCGGCAGCAACTCGTCCAGGGCGGACGACTCGCCGTTTCGCCAAGCTTGCAGAAGCTGAGTTATCTGGGCGGGATCACGATCCATTAGGACAAAAAGAATGCTCGATTTTTGTCAGATTCTAGCATAGTCGTGCCCCCGCCAAGAAAAATATGTCCGCTTTTCTTATGGCATTTCGTCTTGTGCTGGTGAGGCCGTTAAGGATCGGCCCCGGTCATTCAAAAGCAATACTTTCGAGGAGTAACAGAAATGCATGGTGAAGCAATAACTCAAGAGCAGATAAAGGTGCCGTCCGATATTTGGACACCGGTCGCCCCGGTTGGATTCGGCGACCGGAGAAGCGCGGTCTCGGTTGTTACCTCTGGATTCAGCACAGACCCCGTCGCACGTTGGGTGTATCCGACCGCGGATGAGTACCTGACATATTTTCCGCAGTTTATAAAGGCATTCGCGGGCAAGGCTTTCGAAGCCGGGACTGCATTCGTGACCCGAGATATGTCGGGAGCCGCACTTTGGCTGCCGCCGGGTGTTGAGCCGGACGAGGAGCCGATAGTTTCGCTCGTCGAGGAAACCGTCGATGACTCAATTAGGCCGGACCTGTATCAGCTCTTTGACCTGATGGCCAGATCTCACCCGGTGGAACCGCATTGGTACCTGCCGATGATCGCGGTCGACACATTCCGGCAAGGCCGCGGGGCCGGGAGCCTTTTACTAAGCCATACCCTGGCTAAGTGTGACGAAGACGGACTTCCCGCGTACCTTGAGTCCTCAAATCCGAGAAACATCTCGCTGTACAGACGATTCGGTTTCGAGATCGTCGGTGAGATACAGGCAGGCGGTTCTCCGCCGATGTACGCGATGCTTCGTCCCGCAAGCATCGTTGTCAAATAGCAATAAATAAATAAGTAAAGGAGATAAATACAATGGTTGGAGCAATTACACTAAGCAACATTCCGGGCGTCACGCCCGCTCATCCGTACGATTATCGCGAGACGATCGTCGCGTCGAACAAGGTCAACTGGCGGATCGAGGATATCATCGGCGGCGATAAGAAGCTCGATTTCTCGAAGCGGTTCATGCCAGAGTCGCTCGCCCGCGTCGAGCAGCTCTCGTTTCTCAATGATGACGAAAAGCGCATTCTGAATCAGATCCGCGGCAACGCATACCTCGCGATCTTTGGCCTTGCCGAGGAGTTCATCCTGCCCTTTGTACTCGACCACGTCAGGCCGTCACTGGACCAGGACGATTACCGCGTACGCGCGTTCCTGCAGTTCGCCGGCGAAGAGGCAAAGCACATTCAACTCTTCAAGATCTTCAGCGAAGAGTTCAGGAGAGGATTCGGCACCGAATGCGCCATCATCGGCCCTCCGTCCGAGATCGCGAAAGCGATACTCGGCCATGAACCACTCGGCATTGCCCTCGCGATCCTGCACATCGAGTGGATGACGCAGCGGCATTATCTCGAGAGCGTAAAGGACGACACGGACATCGATCCGCAGTTTAAGAGCCTGCTCAAGAATCACTGGCTCGAAGAAGCCCAGCACGCAAAGCTCGACACGCGGATGGTCGAGACGCTCGCAGAGCCGCTCGGAGCGGCAGAGATCGAACGCGGTGTGGACGAATACCTCGAGATCGGCGGATTTCTCGATAACGGCGTCAGGCAGCAGACATTGTTTGACCTTGAGGCTTTCGAGAAGGCAACGGGTCGTATCCTCAACGAGGTCGAGAGGGAAGAGTTCATCGAGGTACAGCATCAGGCGAACCGATGGACGTATCTTGGTACGGGAATGACGCAGCCGCGCTTTATGGAAACGCTCGAAAAGCTCGATCCCGAGCAGCGACGGCGTATCGAGGCGGTGGCTCCGACATTTTGCTAACAATACTACCGTCGGCGGCAAAACACCGTCCGTGCCCGGTAATTCTGAGGGCGAAGAGGTCAGGATTCCGTACACTGCCGAATACTACTTCTATCGGAGATCCAACCGATAACGGCCGGGCCTGGGCCGGGTTGTAATAGCAGCCCGGCCCCAAAAGCCCTCACAAGGAGGCCATATGTCAGATCGTGGAAAAGTAAGAAGCCGGCTTGAGGCTCAGGGATTGCTTGGCCTAACGGACGGCGAGATAGAGAAACTAAATTACTGGTTCCGGCTCGCTCCGGCCATTTGCCTCGTCTGGACAACGGTCGGCGTAGCAATGGCCTCACCTGCGGTGCTGATCGCTCTTGTGCCGTTCGCGGTACTCGGTGCGGTGCTGCCGGTACATCCATTCGATGTAATCTACAACCACGGCATCCGCCTTGTGACCGGCGGCCCGAAGATCCCACGCTACGGCCGCCCGCGACGGTCTGCGTGCATGATGGCGTCGTTGATGGTCTCCATCACGGCGGCGGCGTTCTATTTCGGATTCTCAGCCGCCGGATACGTGATAGGCGGCGTGATGTTCGGAATGGCCGGCGTGCAGGTCGCGACCGGTTTCTGCGTCCCGTCGTTCTTCTATGGCTTGATCTTTGGAAGTCCGGGGACAACCGGGCGAAGGGTTGATCCCCAGCCGTCGGTGCAATAAAAAATGAGTCGGGTTTAAGCCGACTCATTTCGAAGACATCTCGAAATTCGTTTGTACTTAGCCTTTGCGCAATTCCGTCAGAACCTGTTTCGCAACTGCCTTAAGCGTATCGAATACGCCTGAGCCGTTGGTGGCGACAGCCTCGAAGATGGGCTCGCCCTTGCGTTGAAGCTCGCTTGTCAGTTCGTCGGCGGGGATGACGTTTGGCAAGTCGCGCTTGTTGAGCTGCAGTACGTAGGGAATATTGTTGAGATCGTAGCCCTGCGAACCGAGGTTTTCCTCGAGGTTGTAGAGCGACTCGATATTCGCGTCCATACGTTCTTCCTGGCTGTCGGCGACAAACACGACGCCATCAACGCCTTTGAGGATCAGCTTGCGCGACGCATCGTAATAGACCTGGCCGGGAACCGTATAGAGGTGAAAGCGCGTCTTGAAGCCGCGCACGGTACCGAGTTCGAGCGGCATAAAGTCGAAAAACAGCGTGCGGTCTGTTTCCGTAGCAAGCGAGATGAGCTTACCCTTTGCCTGCGGTGCCGTCGAATCGTAGATGTATTGCAGATTCGTCGTTTTACCGCAAAGGCCCGGGCCGTAATACACGATCTTGCAATTGATCTCTCGTGATGCGTAGTTGATGAAAGTCATAAAATGAGTGAAGAGTTAAGTGTGGAGAGTTGAGAGATCGGCGATCTGATCTTTAACCCTCCGCGCTCCCCTAGCTAAACAAGCTGTCAATATCTTCGTCCGTGATCTCGTTAAAGAACGAGTTTTGCTCGACGCGGTACGCGTTGGCGGACTCCGCTGTTACTTCATCCAGTAT
>CAYSMU010000154.1:5909-7133 GCA_964432145.1 uncultured Chloracidobacterium sp. | reverse complement strand
AGCCGTGCGGACAAGGAACGTGCTGAACTTGTATTCAAACAGGCAGAACAAGCCCTCGCAAGAGCGACCGAGGCGGCAAGCAAGGTCGAAGCCGTTCGGGCAGATCACGAACGACATCTTGCAGCCCTCGGTCGGCTCAGGGAACTCGAGCGCGAGCGAGGGGAACGCGACCGTTTTCGTGCGGAACTAGCCAAGACAGACGCGGCGATCGTTCATGTTAAGGCAGAGCAAAAAAGACTTACCGATGATCTGACCCGGATCCAAACGGCTCGCCGGGAGATCGAAACGCTGTGGCCCAGGGCCGAAGAGCAGATTGCGATCGAGAAAGAGATAGCTGAACTTCGCGAACACATTACGAACACAAAGAACGCTGAGGAACGCATCGAGAGCATCGAGCGGGAACTTAAGCGCATGCGTGAGAGATATCGTGAGAATCAGCAGAGGCTGCGTGACGCCGAGGCCGGTGCCGCCCTTGCGGCATCGCTCGCGTCACTTGAGAGTAGGAATGCCGAGCTTGTCACGGCCATCGCCTCTCTGAGAGCAGGCCTCGAGCGGGACCGCAAATTCCAGAGCGAGATCAAAGGCGGTTTTTGCCCGGTTCTGTCGCAGCGATGTTTGAATTTGAAAGAGGGCGAGACGCTCGAGAGTTTTCTCACGAACCAATTTGCCGATATGACCGCGCAGATCGAGGCTCTTGAGCAGGAGCGTTCGAAAGTGACGGCGGAGCTAGCCGAGGCGCGCGCCGGGCATCAGCAGCTTGGCGTCCTTGAAACACACCGACTGCGCGAGATCGAACTGAGAGAAGAGGGTGCCGAGCTTACCGCGAAAAAGGCTTCACTCGAAGCCCGTCGCGGCCCTGCCGAAACTCAGCAGAAAGTCTCCGAATTGGATCTGCGGCTAAAGAAACTCGCAGATCCGGCTGCCAGGATCCGGATACTTGAACATGAGATCGCTCGCGAGCCGAACATCCGCGAAGGCCTTAGCGAAGTTGAGCAAAATCTTGAGCGTTTGGAGAGTGAACGTAAGCTCCATGCCGAACAGCTTGACGAATTTAAGCAACTTGACGAGCAATGGACGCGTTTAACATCAGAGCGCGATTCTACGGCTGAAGCGCATCGTGTGTTTTTGACAAATGAGCTTGAGGCAGGCGATCTGGTAAAGCGAAGAGAAGGTGTTGAGACCGCTTCGACGGAATTGACAGATCGAAGTACGGCAATCGAGAAG
>CAYSMU010000154.1:0-5899 GCA_964432145.1 uncultured Chloracidobacterium sp. | reverse complement strand
GGCTCGATCAAAGACCGTATGGCCAATTACATCATCGAGAAGGCTGAGAAGGAATTCGCAGCGGCGGGCGTGGATTACGACGCGGAACTGCACAATGCGGAGCGGGCCGCACTATTGAATATGGAACGGCGTTCGGCCGAGACCAGGGCAACATTCGACGCGGCAAATCGTAGGGATGCACAACTTGCGGCTGAGATCACACGTTTTTCGGAGCTGCGAAAGGCCCTTTCGGGAGAATTCAAGGAGAAAGAAAGGCTGGAACGCGTTGCTGAGGCAACCGCCTTCATCCGCGACACACTCAAAGAAGCTGCACCTCGTGTTGCTCGAAACTACGTCTATCACGTTTCGCTCGAGGCGAACCAGATGTTCCGCGAGATCACGGGAAACGCCGAACGCACCCTGAAATGGGGCGAAGATTACGCCATAATGCTTGAGGAAGACGGCTACGAGCGGCCGTTCCAGAGTTTTTCGGGCGGCGAACAGATGGCGGCGGCTTTGTCCGTGCGGCTCGCGTTGCTAAAGCAACTGACCGACATCCGCGTCGCCTTCTTCGACGAGCCGACCACAAACATGGATGCCGAGCGCCGCGAAAACCTAGCCATGCAGATCAGCCGCATCACGCATTTCGACCAGCTATTCGTGATCTCGCATGATGAGACGTTTGATAGCTATGTTGATAATGTGCTGGCTCTAGAAGGTGGTTAAATGAGTACGCTTTATAATCGAGCATTCAAAGTTGGTTTCGCCTCTACAGTCGTTTTGTTCGGAATACTCAATTTCATCAGCTATCGTTCCGCCAAACAGCAGCACGATGAGATTCTTTCGCACATTTCTTGGAACGTTGGCCGCGGTTTCAATTGGGGATTCCCATTCGCATGGTGGGGATATAGTGATTGGATGTTCGAAGACGGCTTTCTCGGACTAATTCTTAATTTTGTTGTTATTGTTGGTTGCGGCTCTATCGTTGGAGTAATTGTCAGACAAGTTGTTGCGAAAAAAAGTGGAACGAACTAAATGAAACAAGTCACCATAGTCTGCGACGGGTCGAGCCTTGGGAACGGGCGTGGGAATCCACGCGCGGCGGCGGTGGCTGTGCTTGGGTTTAAGGGGCTGTGGAAGGCGGTCGGCGAATATCTCGGGGCGGCGACCAATCAGCAGGCAGAGATCGCGGCGGCGGCTCTCGGGCTTGAAAACCTCAAGGAAGCATGCAAGGTAACGCTGATGTCGGATTCGCGATATGTCGTCGAAACGATGGGTGGCACATGGAAACGAAAGACCAACCATGACTGGTGGAAACGCCTCGACAACGCCGCCAAAAAGCATCAAATAACATGGAAATGGGTCAAGGGCCACGACGGCCACGACGTTCAGGAAGTCGCGGATTCGATGGCCCGCAAAATGGCGGAGCTCGGCTACGTCGATAAGGCGTTGTTGGAAGAAGCGGTCGTGGAGCTTGGAGTCATAGAAATCTAAAAAGCTTCAACCACAGATGAATACAGATAAAAACAGATCAGAAAATAAGAAGAGACCTATGTCTTTTCCTTTGTCTGTGTCTATCTGTATCCATCTGTGGTTAATTTTCCTGTTTCTCGTAACTGTCAATGCGAATGCCCAACTCCGCACGGGCCTCGGCTGGGTATGGCAAAATCCGCTGCCCCAGGGTAATCCGCTGTACGGCATTCACTTCGCCCCCGATAAAGAGACCGGTATCGCGGTCGGCTCTGACAATACGATCCTTAATACGACGGACGGCGGTTTTAGCTGGCGAAAGCAGATCTCGCTTACAGACGTTACTTTCTCGGGCGTTTTTGTCCGCGATAAGCTGAACGCGTTTATTGTCGGAGCACGCGGAACCGTGCTCTCCACGATCAATGGCGGCAAGGAATGGAAGTCTGTCGCCGTCGATACGCGGGACCATCTTTCTTCGATCAGGTTCACAGGTGCAGATCTGAAAACCGGCTGGATCACCGGGACCTACGGCAGGATCCTTAAAACGGTGGATGGCGGCGTTACCTGGGCTGTCCAAACATCCGGAACGAATGATCAGCTTTTGAACCTTGACGCGTTCGACGCCTCGCGTGCGGTCGCCGTCGGGCTGAACGGAGCGGTTATTACTACTACGGATGGCGGCGAAACATGGCGACGGGCACCCGACCCGTGCACGGGTGCGATCATTTCGGACGTTGCGTACGTAACCGATCAACTCGTCTTGGTTGCCGGATTCGGAGGCTGTGTCGCGCGCAGCACGGACTCCGGTTTGACCTGGTCCAGAGTTGAGATATTTAGTTCGGCCGATATGCTCTCGGTCTCGTTTGCCGACGCCTCGAACGGCTCGATGACCGACGCGAACGGCTTGGTATGGCTCACTGCCGACGGCGGAGCGACCTGGCTGCCATTCAATGTACGTACTAATCCCAAGCTCGTCGCGATCTCTTTCGCCGATCGGTTCACCGGCTGGGCGGTTGGTGAAAATGGGTTGATCCTTCGGACCGATGACGGCGGATTTAGCTGGCAGCGGCTAAGCGAAGGCGGACGCGAAGATGTTAATGACATTGCGTTCCTGAATGACTCGATCGGGCTTGCGGTCGGTTCCCGCGGCCGGATCTGGCTAACCAATGACGCAGGTAAGAATTGGCTAGCGGTCTTTTCCTCGGTGACCACGGGGTTGAATTCTATATCGTTTCTCGATGGGCAAAAGGGCTGGGTCGTCGGCGATGGCGGGACTGTGCTCAGGACGATAAATGGCGGAGCGAGTTGGGGAAAGGGTATTTCGGGCATAAATGAGGATCTATTGGGGGTCAGTTTCGTTTCTGATCGCGTCGGCTTTGCCGTCGGGGCGAACGGCATGATCCTGCGGTCCGATTCTGCCGGTGCGTACTGGGAGCAGGTCGAGTCTGGAACCCGATTGTGGCTCGAGGATGTCAAGTTCTTCGATGACAAACGCGGCGTCGTCGTCGGTGATAAAGGAACGATACTCCGTACGGCTGACGGCGGAGGAACTTGGGAAAAGATCAAGACAAATGTCAGGGAAAACCTTTATGCGTTGAGTTTCTTTGACGACAAGAACGGCTTCGCCGTCGGCTCAGGCGGAATAACGCTTTACACCTCCGATGGCGGGGCGACGTGGCAGGACCAGGAATCGGCGGTCAAGTTCAACCTATTCGCCGTCCAGTCATTCGGTCCCGCGAGTGCGATCGCGGTAGGGGAACTCGGAACGGTTCTGATCACCGAGGACGCGGGTAAAACATGGGCGATCCAGCAGGGAATTACCGGAAAGGTCCTTCAGGCCGTAGTTTATCGCGGTGGAGACCGGCTTTGGATCGGCGGCCGGGGCGGAGCGATGCTCAAAAGAAACGCTCCCTTGTCTCCGCGTGCGGTCAGCCTTCCGGTTGGCCCGCCGACACTCAAGAACGCACCGCCGCGGCTCAAGCCAAAGTCTCGCGATCCGCTCGTAACGATCACAGACGACGGTGATATTCCGATGGCGGCACCGCCGAAAAAGCCTAACTGAGTTTGATGGTTACCGAGATCCATTCTCCGGAATGGCGGATCTTGGCATTTTCGATCTTTGACAATTTAAGCTGTTCCACGATCTCGGATTCCTGCGAGACGAGTATGCCGGAAAGAACCAGGAATTGCTTCGCTTTGCTTAATAGAAGAGGCAGCAGCGGTGAGATCACATCGAGCGTCAGGTTCGCGCATACAAAGTCGAACCGCGGAGTGTTCTCGTCGATCGGCCCGTCGGCAAACCTGATGCGGTCGGAGACGCCGTTAAGGACGGCATTTTCGCGGGCGATCTTGACCGAATCTAGGTCCGTGTCGCATGCAAAGATCGCCGTGCCGCCGAGCTTTGCGGCGGCAATAGCGAGAATGCCGGTGCCGGTACCGACGTCGAGCATGGTCAATAACGGCTCGTAAAGCGAGTCGATCGCCTCGATGCAAAGGCGGGTGGTTTCGTGTGTGCCGGTTCCGAACGCCATGTTCGGCTCGATACGAATAACAGTCTTGCTATTATCGAACACGTCAGACCAAGGCGGAGCAATGATGAATCTGCCTGCCTCGGTCGGCTGCCAGTGTTTTTTCCACTCCGCAAGCCAGTCGGTCTCTTCGACGATCCGGCTGAAGATGCCAAGCACCGAGCCGGGGTCGAATCCATAGATAGCGAATTCGCGGTCAATAGCCTCGCTAATGACGCCTTCCCCAGGCGATGCTTCGAAAAACCCCGTAACGCAAAGTGGTTCGTCCGGGGCTTTCAAAAGGCCATCGATCTCGGTTCCGAGGGCATCGCACTCGTTCAATGCTGATTCGATGGCTTCAGAGGTATGTCGTTCGGCTAAAACGTCAACAGCATACCAGAGCTTCGGGGCGTGATCGCTCATTGCCGAACTCCCATTTCGTCAAGCTCCCGCTCGCGATTGCGCCAGTCTTCCACCACCTTGACGAAAAGCTTGAGAAAGACCTTCTTGCCTATGAGGTTCTCGATATCGATGCGGGCTCGGGTACCGATATCTTTGATCCTTGCGCCATGCTTGCCGATGACGATCTTCTTTTGCGACGCCCTCTCGACGTAGATCGCACAGAAGATCTTTGTGATACTTGGATCGCTCTCATCCCAGACCTCGGGAACGACGGCCGTTACATATGGTATCTCTTCACCGGTCGAAGCAAGGATCTTTTCACGTACCATCTCGGCCGCGATCTGCCGGACGGGCTGGTCGGTTAGTTCGTCCTCGCCAAATATCGGTTCACCCTCGGGCAGGTGTTTGATGATCTGCTCGAGAAGGTTGTCTATGGCGTCGCCTTTGAGTGCAGATATCGGCACGATCTCCGTAAAGTCGTATTCTTTCGAGTAGCCTTCGATCAGCGGGAGAAGCGAGCCTTTCTCCTTTAGCTTATCGACCTTATTCAGAACGAGTATCGCCTGTTTTTCAGCGTTTTTGACGAGGTCGAGCACGAACATATCGCCGTTTCCGGTGGAGACGCTCGCATCCCGCATCAGGACAAGCAGATCGACATTGAGGATCGCGTCGTGAACCGAAGCCATCATGCGGCGGTTGAGCAGATGGCCCGGCTTATGTACGCCCGGCGTATCGACAAAGACGATCTGGCCGTTATCGCTCGTGACCACGCCCTGGATCTTGTGCCGTGTGGTTTGTGGCTTATTTGAGACGGCGGCGATCTTCTCACCGACGAGGCGGTTAAGCAAAGTGGATTTTCCGGCGTTTGGGCGTCCGATCAGGGCAACGTAACCGCTTCTAAAGCTGTTGGATGACATCAGCTTACGTTAGCAGATTTTGCCGTTGTTGTAAGTTACGGTTGTTTGATCAGCCGTTGTTTAGCTTCCATAGCCTCGCGAAAAGCACCGCCGTTGACGTCATCGAGCCTGATCGCCTCGTCGTAAAGCCTGAGAGCATACGAGTTATCGTCAAAATATTCGTATATGCGGGCAAGTGCGACGTAGGTAAGTGAAAGCAGTGCTTTGTCTGTTCCCGGTGTGGCCGTACGAAGCACATTGCTGTACGCGACCTTAGCGTCAAGGAGGCGTTGAGCGCGTGCGTCGCCATCCTCGATACCGGCGGCAGATAGACCAGCAACGCGGCCGATGTTGTAGTAAATACGAGGTTCCGACGGATACTCGGTCAGAAGTTGTTTGAGATCGGCGTTAGCCTTCGGATAATTTTTTGACTCGATAGTTTTCTGAATATCGAGCAGCCTGGTAGTAACCGGATTTTCGACGGACGCGGTACGAACCTCAGGGTTCTTTCTGCGTTGCTCGCGAGCCGCAAGGGCACGCTTTCGGGGTTCTGCGGCCGCGGCGACGCGGTTAGTTTCCTTGACGGGGTCAAAGGCGGCGATCATTTCACGCATAGACGACGCAATATCAAAGCCTGAGTCCTCG
>CAYSMU010000153.1:1289-7164 GCA_964432145.1 uncultured Chloracidobacterium sp. | reverse complement strand
AGTCGCACGCCGCGCTCTTGACTGATGGCAGCGCGTCGGCAGCGGGCCACTCCGACTCCGATGTCCCGTCGGATCGCGAGCGCGGAGACAGCTGCTTCTGCTGCGCGCTCGTTGTCGGCCCAGCGCCGATGCTTGCGCTGATGCCACACCTCGTCACGGTGGCAGTCGCCGACGTCCACCCCGCCGATCGCCCGGGCATCCGTCCGGTCCCGTACCACCCGCCACTCTAGCGCGCTCCACTCGCTCGGACCGACGTTCCCTACGTCCGCAGTGTTCGCGGGCTGGGGCGGTCCGTTCTCCACTCGACACGCAGCGGCAGGTGTCCAGGCCTGCTGCACTGACAGCGTCGCACGCCGCCCGAGGTCCCTCGACTCGGCCGGTCACGCGACAGCCAGCATGCTCTGTCATGGAGCCCGTGGCGCTCACCACGCCTCGGGCCCATGCCATGGACTGTCACGATTCGGAGGTTATGACATGCGGAAGGTGTGGATATCCGCGGTATCAGTGCTCGGTGTACTGGTGTCCACGACCGGTGCTAGTGCCCAGGGCCGTGCGCTCACTGTCGACGAACTCGTGCGACTCGCGCTGGCGCGGAATCGCGACCTGTTGGCGACGCGTGAGCAACTCGCAGAAGCGCGGGGCCTCCTTCGTCGCGCCGGGGTGCGTCCCAATCCCACCGTCGACATCGACTACGGCAGTGGAGAACCGCTGGGTTCCCCTGGCACGACTGAACTGGCGCTTCGCTACACGCTTCCCATCGAGTTGGGTGGCATGCGAATTAAGCGTCAAGCCGTGGGGAAAGGTGGCGTCGCGGCGGCCTAGGCTGAGTTTGCCGCACGCGGGGATGTGCTCGGCTGGTTTGATGCTCTTTACAACGAAGCCGGCGGCGACAACAGTGTAATTCCGTGGGCCGATCTTGAGCCGAACAAGTATTTCAATGCTTGGGCTGAATCGACCGGGCTGAAAGGGGAAGGCCGCAGGGCACTCGTCGTCGGATGCGGCCTCGGTGACGACGCGAAGTATTTACACGATCTCGGGTTCAAAGTAACCGCATTTGATATATCCCCGACGGCGATCGAATGGGCGAAACGGTTGTACGGTGAGGAGGATATTCAATTTGAGGCCCGCGATCTATTCGATCCGCCGCTCTCTTGGAATTACACGCAAACGGGAGAGGCGAAGACTGGCGGGTTCGATTTTGTGCTTGAGATCTACACGATCCAGCCGCTGCCGCTTGAGATGCGGCCTCAGGTCGTCGATGCGTTAGCCGACTTTGTAGCCGAGGGCGGCACGCTGGTCGTCATAACTCGTGGTCGTGAGGATTACGTTGAGCCCGATATTCTGCCGTGGCCGATGTCGAGACGGGACCTCTCACGGTTCGAAAAGAACGGATTGTCGCAAGTGAGTTTTATCGAAATGCCACCGTACGAGGAAGACGAGCCGCCGCGGTTCGTTGTCGAATATCGCCGACTCGGCGTCGCCTGACCAGAGGCTGGTTACTCTAACCCAAAAGGGTTCAAACATCCTTGACTGCATAACGATATCGCTATATACTCATAAAGGAGTTGCAATGACGGCGATCTTCATCATAGGACTGGTCCTAAGCGCGGTGATCGGGCTTTCGCTCGGACTGATCGGCGGCGGCGGGTCGATACTTACCGTGCCGATACTTGTTTACTTGCTCGCCGTCGGGCCGCATGAGGCGGTCGCAATGTCGCTGGCTGTTGTAGGTGCGACGAGCCTTTTTGGGTCGTATCTTCATTATCGTCAGGACAATGTTGACCTCAAGGGCGGGATCTTGTTCGGCTCGGCCGGCATCATCGGAGCATTTCTGGGCTCGCCGTTGACAAAGCTTGTGTCGCCCGAGATCTTGCTGTTGGCGTTCGGCATTCTGATGTTGGTGGTCGCGGCATCGATGATCTGGCGAAAGCGGCGGTCGATCGACGAGCCCGCTCACAAGCCGCACCTCGCCCAAGCCATTCTCGCCGGGCTCGGCGTCGGCGTGCTGACGGGATTTCTCGGTGTCGGCGGCGGATTTCTTATCGTTCCGGCATTGGTATTTTTCGGCGGGCTGACGATGAAAAAGGCGATAGGAACTTCGCTCTTTGTGATCTTTCTTAATTGCGTGGCCGGCTTGATAGGCCATTTGGGACAAGGTGTATTCGACTGGACGCTCACGGCCGTAGTTATGGGCCTGGCGGTTGCCGGAGCGATCGTCGGGACGATGCTCTCGCGGCGGATCGCGGCACATCGCTTGCAGAGGATCTTTGCGGTTCTCGTTTTAGGCGTCGGTGCGTTCCTGGTCGTGAAAAACTACGCGGTCATATTTTGAAACTGATAATATTTACGCATCGACCGGAGAACGGCACTATGCAATTTAAGCAATTTTACCTAGGTTGTCTTTCCCACGCTTCATACTATCTTGGCTCGGAGGGCGAAGCCGCGATAATCGATCCGCAGCGCGACGTCGAGCAATACATCGCTGAGGCCGAAGCCAACGGACAGAAGATAAAGTACGTGGTCGAGACGCACTCGCACGCCGACTTTGTCAGCGGGCATCTTGAATTAGCGGCAAAGACAGGGGCGCAGATCGTTTACGGCCAGCGAGCGAACACACAGTTTCCGACGCTGAAGGTAAAGGACGGCGACGAGCTTTCGGTCGGCAAGATCACGCTGCATTTTCTTGAAACGCCCGGCCATACCCCCGAGGGAATTACAATCGTTGCGGAGGACGCGGAATTCCCGGACGAGCCGAGGAAGATGTTTACCGGTGACACACTTTTCATCGGCGACGTTGGGCGTCCGGACCTTGTTGGTTCAAAGGGATTTACGGCCGAGCAAATGGGCGAGATGCTGTACGATTCGATCCATAACAAGATCCTTCCACTTCCGGATGAGACCGAGGTTTACCCGGCACACGGAGCCGGTTCGCTGTGCGGCAAATCGCTTTCAAAAGAGACGTGGTCGACGCTGGGCAACCAGCGACAGTTCAACTATGCCCTGCAGCCGATGACCAAGGGGGAGTTCGTCAGGCTTGTGGCCGCTGATCAGCCCGAAGTGCCGATGTATTTTCCGCGTAGTGCGGCGAAGAACCTCGAAGGGGCGGCACCGCTGACCGAGATCGCAAAGCCCCGCTCTTTAACGACGGAGGAGTTGCTTAGGTTCGACGGTGTCGTTATCGACATAAGAACAAACACCGAATATGGTGCGGGCCACGTGCCGAATTCGATCAATATTGGGCTTGGCGGCCAGTTTGCGTCGTGGGCAGGAACGCTTATTCCGATCGGCACGCCTATCGCACTTGTCGCAAATGATGCCGACCAGGTCGATGAGGCCGTGATGCGGCTAGCGCGAGTCGGCCACGAAACGGTCGGCGGTTATATATGGATCAGCGATTTCATCGGCGAGAAAAAGGTGATCGAACAGGTCTCGGTACAAGAGGTGAGCGAATTGACCAAGACCGAGAAGTTTCTTCAATTCGTCGATGTGCGGCGTCCCGGCGAGCATAAGGCGGGTCATGCCATTCGGACTCGGAACATTTCGCTCGACAAACTGGCCGGGGAATTCGAAAAGCTCGATCCGGCGACACCGACCTATGTTATCTGCCAGGGTGGCTATCGCTCGAGCATTGGCACAAGCATTCTCGAGAACGCTGGATTTACCAAGATATACAACGTAACGGGCGGGACCGCCGCGTGGATCGCAGCCGGGCTCGAGACCGAAGCCTCGATGGCAGCATGTCCAGCTTCGTGAACTTGGTGGGGAAAAAATTATGAGGTACATATTATTAGTCATAGCGTTAATGACCGGATTCGGAACTGCCGGTTGCCAGTCGGCCGCGGTTCGAAATATCGACTCTCCCGCTGCGATCAAACCAGGTATCAGCGAAATGACCCCGGCTCAGGCCCAACCGCTCGTGGCGGCCGCATATTCGCAGTTCATTGATGTGAGGACGGCCGAAGAATATGCTTCAGGCCACGCTGACCGGGCAAAGAACATTCCACTAGATACCCTGGCGGTTAATTTTGACAAACTTGAAAAGGGCGAGCCGGTCTACATCATCTGCAGAACTGACAACCGCTCCCGGCAGGCAGCAAAGATCCTGATTGATGCAGGATTCAAACAGGCAATCGTCGTAACCGGAGGCACCGAGGCATGGAAGGCCGCCGGCTTGCCGATGGGCGGGCCGCCGCCTGCGATCAATTCGGGAAAACTGGACGAAAAGACCCAACAAGCTTTGATCTCCGCTCTTGCGGACGAGAGGAAAGCGTTTGCGACATACCAGGCTGTATTGGCAAAATTCCCCAATGCACGCCCATTTTCGAACATTGTTGACGCCGAACAGCGGCACGAGTCTTTCCTGCTTCCGTTATTTGCGAAATACGGCGTAACGACGCCGAAGAACGAGTTCGATCCGGCTAAGATAACGGTCGCTGCTACCCTCAGCGAGGCCTGCGCGGCCGGCGTGGCCACCGAAACTGAGAACATTGCACTTTACGATGGATTCCTGAGTTTCGTGAAGGAATCGGACATCAAGGACGTTTTCACCCGGCTGCAAGCCGCCTCGCGTGATAATCATTTACCGGCATTTACACGCTGCAGCGAAGGCGGCGGCGGAAAACGCGGGCCCGGGCCGGGACGTCCGGTATAAGGAGATATTCTCGATGTATGAATTGTTGATCGTCGTCGCCATATTTGGCTTTTGGCTGTTGCTGCAGCTTGTCATCTTGCCGAAACTCGGCTTTAACACCTGAATGCGCGGTGCATGTGACGTCGGGTCCCGACGTCCAACCGACGGAATCAAGGGCGAAGAAGTTCCTTGAGTGGATCATTATGAATTCCGAAGAAGGATCTGATCGGAAATCGTTGAAGCGGCGAGATTTTATAAAGCTGGCCGCTGTCGCCGGCGGAGTCCTTGCCGCCAGCGAGAAGGGTTTTGGGCAAGGGCCTATCTCGACGAAAAGGACGACGATCCCGGATGTTATTCTCAATCTGCGGGCGGTTCCGGGCGAGCTTTCTCTGCTGCCAGGTGCTCCGACGCAGATCTGGAAATATGAGGGCGACGTCGTTCAAGGCACTCCAGGTAACCTTCAGGCGATCCCAAATTCATACCTCGGCCCCACGATCCGCGTTCGCAGAGGGCAAACCGTTCGGATCAATTTCACCAATAACTTACCTGAGATGACGCTGATGCATTGGCACGGGCTACACATTCCCGAGGCGATGGACGCTCATCCGCGATTTACAGTTGCTCCCGGCCAGAGTTACGTTTATGAATTTACGGTAATGAACCGTGCCGGTACGTATTGGTACCATCCGCATCCGGACATGCGGACCGGCTTTCAGGTCTATCAAGGGTTGGCAGGGCTTTTCATCGTTACGGACAACGAAGAAGAATCTTTGGGACTGCCGTCCGGCGAATTTGACCTCCCCATAGTACTGCAGGACAGGACCTTTGGTGCCAACAATCAATTTGTTTACCAGGCGAACCAGATGGCGGGCTTCGTCGGCGACCGGATCCTGGTGAACGGGCAATTCGCACCATCGATCGACGTGGCCGGCCGATCTTATCGGCTCAGGTTTCTGAATGGCTCAAATTCTCGATATTACAAACTTGCCTGGAGCGACGGCACGCCCATGACGGCGATCGCGACTGACGGCGGTTTGCTGGAAACGCCGGTTCAGCGTCCGTATCTGACGCTTGCACCCGGCGAACGCGTCGAGATAATTGCCGATTTCAGAACCTTTCCGTCGAAACGAAAGCGAGAGCTCATCAGTCAGGCATTCTCACCGATGGGCAATGTCGGCGGTGGAGGCACGCTGCCAAATGGAGCCGCATTCCCGGTCGTCACGTTTCGGATCAGGCGTCGAGTTG
>CAYSMU010000153.1:0-1279 GCA_964432145.1 uncultured Chloracidobacterium sp. | reverse complement strand
CCGACAATTTCGTATTACCGTCGACACTCTCTACGTTCATCCACTATCGTCTTGAAGATGCCGTCAATGCGGCGAATCCGCGTGCGTTACCGATCACTTTTCAAATGGGAAATTGGCTGCTCAACGGTCGCACCTTTGAGATGGACGGCGTAGCTCCAAATGAGGCCGTCTCGATCAATACGCTTGAGGCCTGGGACCTTGCCAACCAAAGCGGAATGATGCAAATGGCCCATCCGATCCATATTCACCTGGTCCAGTTTCAGATAATCGAACGACAAATGAACGCTGCAGGAGCAGCAAATTATGAAGGTGTCCGTTACGGGTATGTGGACACCGGCTGGAAAGACGTCGTCATGCTGATGCCCGGCGAACGTGCACGGATACTGCTGAAATTTGAAGATTTTACGGGCAAGTTCGTTTATCACTGCCATATTTTGGAACACGAAGACATGGGCATGATGCGCAACTTCCAGGTTCTCTAATCGGAGCCTGAATCAAATGAATAAGAAAAAACATGTATTCGACAAAGGCGCACGACTTTTCCAGTCTGTGATCTTACCTTGGTTCGGTTACAGCGTCTGAATGCAAGGAGCATGTCACGTCGGCTCCCGACGTAAGAAAAGCCAAATCAACATTGACAAGAATGATCAGAAAAGACGGAGGCTAAAATGCAGAACGCGATCTCACCCAAAATTGAAGAGAAAACAGATATTGAAAACCTGGTGGTTAAAGACGATCTACCGGGAATTGCCCACAGTTATGGGTATCGACGAGAGGTTCGGCTCTCATTCCGTGAAGCGGTCGATCGAATATATGCGACCCTGAAAGATGAAGGATTTGGTGTCCTGACCGAGATAGATCTCAAAGAGAAATTCAAGGAAAAATTAGGTGTCGGGTTTCGCAATTACGTTATTCTCGGCGCTTGCAATCCGCCGATCGCATATCAATCGCTGCTGGAAGAGATAGATCTCGGACTACTCTTGCCGTGCAACGTAGTTGTTTACGAAAAGGACGGTGGTTCGGTCGTTGCGGCGATCGATGCAAAGAGTATGCTCGCGGTTACAGGAAACGAAAAACTAGTCGATGCAGCCGCCACGGTCAATGATCGACTACGAAGTGCCATAGATGCCGTTTGACCAGTGACCGGATAACACTTATATGGCATTCACTCAGCGAAGCTCATTGTTTGTATTCGCCCTTATCCTCGGAGCGGCCGGCTGTATTTTCGGGCAAATGCTCGAAAAGGTTCGGATCGAGACATCAAATTCTGTCGGTAACG
>CAYSMU010000152.1:0-7193 GCA_964432145.1 uncultured Chloracidobacterium sp. | reverse complement strand
GAGGACCGCGTCGAGAAGATGTCGGTGATGCGCAAGAAGATCGCCGAGCACATGACGTTCTCCAAGCAGACGTCGGCTCACGTGACCAGCGTTTATGAGATCGACATGACCAACGTCGCGAAATTCCGGGCCGCTCACCAGGCCGAGTTTCAGGCGAAATACGGCACCAAGCTAACGTTCATGCCGTTCATCTTTCAGGCGGTGACGGCCGCGATCCGCGAGCATCGCATCGTCAATTCGCAGGTCGACGGCGACAATATCATCTATAAAGGCGATATCAATATCGGCATGGCGGTCGCACTCGATTGGGGCCTTATCGTGCCCGTGATCAGGAACGCGGAATCGATGTCGCTCGCCGACCTCGCCGTAAAGGCCAATGACCTCGCCGACCGTGCACGCGGCAAGAAACTAAACCCCGACGAGGTGCAGGGCGGAACATTTACGATCACTAACCCCGGCGTTTTCGGCGGCCTGTACGGCACGCCGATCATCAACCAGCCGCAGGTCGCGATACTCTGTGTCGGCACGATCGAAAAGCGGGCCAAGGTAATGACGTCTCCGGACGGCGACGACTACATAGCGATCAGGCAGATGGCGTATTTCGCACTGACCTACGATCATCGCGTCGTGGACGGTGCCGATGCCGAGAGATTTTTGGCGTATCTCAAGCGGTATCTCGAAAACGCCCCATTTACGATCTAGGCGGACTGTGTTAAATATTGTTGGCACGGCGGGATTCTTGAGATATGATAGTGAAATTGAACTCGTTTGGCCTGCGGGCCGTGTGAATGCCTGCCGGAGCTTCGGTATGGAAGAAGACGTCAATGGCTGGCAATATCGTGCTAGTATCCCTGCGAGGGCTGGGAAATGGGATGAATTGAGCAATTTGGCTACAACCTATGACCTCTACCGGACGTCCAAATCACCGGAGTATCATTAGCCCGCAACTTAATTTCAGGAGTTAGTTATGATGAAAAGAATATCAGTCGCATTGTTGACGCTAGCCATTGGCGCTGTTGGCGTGTTTGCCCAGAATGCTCAGCTTCGCTCGGCGGTCGCGGGGCAGAAATACAAGATCAAGGGGATCGTTGTCTCGAAAGAGAACGACACGACGATGATCATTCGCGATTCGGTCGGCGTCGATACAAAGATCGTCATAGCACCAAATGCAAGCATTAAGAACAATAGTTTTTGGGGCGGCGATAAATATCCCGTCACGGCTATGGTCCGCGGAATGACCATGGAAACCGAAGGTATCGGTGACGCCTCGGGCAACGTAATGGTGAATAAGATCCGCTTTGACAAGAGCAATTTGCTCACCGCTCAGGCGCTCGATACCCGCGTGGCACCGGTCGAGGAACGAATGACCGCCGCCGAACAAAATGCTCAGCGCGTCTCGGGCCAGATCGATGAGCTGATGGCTATCTCGAACGCCGCCAAAGGCGGTGCAAAGGCCGCTCAGGATACGGCCGACGCCGCCGTCGCGGGCGTTAACGAGACCAATAAGCGGATCACCAGCATTGACGATTTCGTGATCCAATCGACCGCGACCGTGAATTTCAAGGTGAATAGTGCGGTATTGTCGCCCGAGGCTAAGGTCTCGCTCGACGAGGTCGCCGCGACCGCCAAGACGCTCAAGGGTTACGTTATCGACATCACAGGCTATGCCTCATCGGAGGGTGACGCCAAGCGAAACAAGGTATTGAGCCAGCGTCGTGCCCAGGCCGTCAAAGAGTATTTGATCGAGACGCACGACATTGACCGCCGAAGGTTCCCTGAATCTTACGGTTTCGGTGAGCTTCGTGCCGTCGCGGACAACACGACCCGCGAGGGCCGCGAACAGAACCGCCGCGTGGAGGTAAAGCTGCTGGTCAGCCGCGGCCTCAACACGAATGTCGAGGTCAAGACCTCGAACGACATTAACGAAGAAAAGTAAATGTATCGACAGAGGGCATCGATGAGGCTGTGTGTACGATATTCACCGGCCTCGGGTGCCCTCTGGCCCTTTTTCGGCAAACGACCGGTCAAGCGAGACAAATGCCCCGACGCAACCTCAAAATATTTTCCCTTTTAGGTGTGATAGCGCTCGCGGCCGCCGCCGCGTTCGCCCAGACACCGACGCCCAAGCCGACGCCCGACGACGAGATAATAAAGGTCTCGTCACGTCTGATCGTCGTACCGGTCTCGGTCACGGACGCCGACGGCCAGGCCGTCACGGGCCTCGGGGCAAAGGATTTTCGCATCGCCGAGGAAGGCCGTGTGCAGTCTATCGAGAGCGTCGGGAGCGCAGATGTCGTGCCGCTCGAGATCGCGCTTCTGTTTGACGTATCGGCGAGTACGGACCCGATGTTCAGGTTTGAGCAGGAGACGGCGGCAAAATTTCTTCGCGACGTGATGCGGCCCGATGACAGGGCGACCATATTCACCATCGGCCAGACACCGGTCCTCGTACAAGGCCGCGATACGGCTGAAAAGGCGGTCGCGAGCGTCATGCAGATCGGCATTACAAAGGGAGCGACGGCATTCTTTGACACGCTGCGTACGGCGGCCAACTACCTTCGCGACCGGTCGCCCGAGGGCCGCCGGCGTGTGATCGTCGTGATCTCGGACGGCGAGGACAATTTCAGTGAGGGCGTACAAAAGGCACAGCGAATGGCCGAGCGTCGGCTGGTCGACAAAGGGCCTGACCCGGACCTGAAGAAATTTGGCAAGCTGGTAGCACAGGCACAAGAAATGGCCAAGAACGAGGAGCGGCAAAAGGTCCTGCGGGCACTGCAGGACGCAGACATCGTACACTATTCGGTGAATCCGGCCGGAAGCTCGTATCTGCTAAACAAGATCAGCGTCTTTGGCCAGGAGAATATGCAGAGGTTCTCGGAGGAAACTGGCGGCTCGGCGTTTTTGCCGAAGTTTCAGCCGATCGACACCAAGGACCAATATCAGAACGAGAACAATCGCCGCCGTAATACCGAGCTGCTGGACCGGATCTTTCGCCAGCTCGCCAACGAACTCCGCTCACAGTATTTGATCCAATACTATTCCGAGTCGGAGTTTCCGGCGAATAAGTTTGTCCGCCTCGACGTCGGCGTTCCCGCTCGGGCGGGCGTCAGGATCCGGGCCCGACAGGGCTACTACGTAAAGAATTAGCTGCCGCTCTTCGGGTCCTGGCCGGTCAGCACTCGCATTCTGCCGATCTCGAAGTTTGTTTTCGGCGAAGCGGTCCGGTTTGACGGGACCGCAACATTGCCCTGAATGACCGACGGCTTGCCCTGGACGGCATTGGTGTTGGTGTTACGGGGCGGAGCGGCGATCGCACCCATCGTGTGCATCGGCGTCGGCGTCGTGAAAGGGATCCGAAGATCGCCGACGATAGCTTTCTGTTTGGGAAACAGAGAGACGAAGAACACGCCGGTGAATAACGCCATGACCAGCGATGCGGCGGCGGTCGCGACCATTCGGGCGCGTTGTTTGACCCTGGCCCAGCCGACCGGGCAATCCTGAGTGATGACGCTGCCGTCGGCACGCCGGTAGAAACGGACGCACAGTCGGCCTTCGGCGTTGATTATCAGGGCTTCGGCTTCGTCGCGGGACATGCCTGAGAGGTTGTAAACATTGAGTTTGCAATCGCCGCAAAAACGCTTGCGGTCGTCGCCGTACATTTGATCCCAGTCGGCAGGGCAAGGACTGGCAATGTGGATGTTATCCAGAGGGCTGTCGAATTTGGACATATGAAAGCTCCGTATCTTAAAAAACTTCAGCAGTTGCTGATGTCTTCAAGAACGGAGCGGTCAAATGTTCTTGCAGGATTTTTTAGGCCGGTTTGTGCCGGCGGAATTTATGGGTTATCGGCCTTCGGCGGCCGACACCGATAGCGTTCTTTGAAATTATCAATGTTGGCGGCAGCTGTTGTCGTTTGAATTCGTTGGCCGGATGCTCGACCTTGTTGAGGATGCCATAGACGAGTTCGGCGTCATTGCCGGCGGCGACGATCTCGCCGGGCGAGGCCTTTTGCTCGAAGTACATTTTAAGCACCGGGTCCATCAGCTCGTAGGGCGGCAGGCTGTCCTGGTCGAATTGGTTCGGGGCAAGCTCGGCTGACGGCCGCTTTTCGATTATCTTGTTCGGGATCAGCTCACGGCCGGCGTTTTCATTCATGTGTCGGGCGAGCTGCCAGACCTCGGTCTTCAGCACGTCGCCGAGAACGGCAAGGCCTCCGTTGGTGTCGCCGTAGAGTGTGCAATAGCCGACAGCGAGTTCGCTCTTGTTGCCGGTCGAGAGGAGCAATCTGCCCTCGGAGTTTGAGATCGCCATCAGTATCACGCCGCGGAGCCGCGACTGCATATTCTCAGCCGCGAGCGATTCGCCGCCTTTGGTTGGCTTGTGCAGGTCCATCTGCTTTAGCAAAACTTCGAAGGCACCCGAGATCGGTTCGATGCGGCTATCGCAGCCGAGGTTGCGGACAAGCTCTTCGCTGTCCTTAATGCTGCCCTCGGATGAGAACGGCGACGGCATCATTACGCAGAGCAGGTTCTCAGGGCCGATCGCCTCGCACGCCAAGGCCGCGACGATCGACGAATCGATACCGCCGCTCAAGCCGAGCACCGCTCGTCGGAATCCGTTTTTGGCCGCGTAGTCGCGAATGCCGAGGACCAACGCACGATGGATCGCGTCCATCTCGCCGCCAGTGATGCCGCGGGCGTCGGGTTTGCGGACATCAAGCTCGACCGTTTCGACAAACTCTTCGAAGGCCGATGCCTGAAGGATGATGTCGCCTTCTTCATCGGCGATCAGGCTCGCTCCGTCGAAGATGATGCCGTCGTTGCCGCCGACGAGATTGACAAAGACGATCGGCCGCTTTTGCAGTTTGGCACGATGGGCGACCATGTCGCAGCGGAGTCGGATCTTGCCTTTGTTGTAGGGCGATGCGTTTACGGAAACGATGATGTCGGCTCCCATAGCCAACACCTCGTCGGTCGGGTCGCTCTCGTAAAGGCGTTCCTTCCAGAAGGTCTTGTCGTTCCAGAAGTCTTCGCAAACGACGACGCCGAGCTTGACGCCGTTGACCTCGAATATGCGGCGATGATCGCTGGGTTCGAAATAACGGGGATCGTCGAATACGTCGTATTCGGGCAGCAATGTCTTATCGGCAAAGCCCAGTAGTTCGCCATTCGAGATCACGGCCGCCGCGTTATACAAACGCCGCCCGTCGGGGTCGTCATTCGGCCTTATCGTACCGACAACAGCCGTGATCCCTTCGGTCACCGGAATGATGTCGCGCAGCGGGTCGAGTGAATGTTCGATAATGTCTCGGTCCTGAAACCAGTCCTGCGATGTGTAGCCGTGGGTGACCACCTCGGGAAAGACGACAAGGTCCGAGCCGTCAGCTTTAGCCTTTTCGATGGCCTGGATGATCTTTGACGTATTCCCGGCGAGGTCACCGTTAGTGGTATTGATCTGGGCAATAGTGACTTTCACAGGTCAATTCTAACTCAGTCGGGGAATACTTGCGGAGTGAGGCTAGGCGAATAAAAAGTTCTTGACTTGAGGCAATTGGTGTGCTATCGTTGCAACACACGTGAATCTATAACACGTTCACCGGTTATTTGACATGTATATTTCCGACATTTTTTGATCGTATAAGTGCGGCACAGCGGAGTCAGTAGAAGAAGGGTGAGATCATGCCGAAGGAATGTCGTCCTGTTTAGCCTTCTTCACCATGGTCAGGCGATTGCCGCGGTCGTTGTATTTGACCTCATCCATGATGTTATAGATGAAGAGCACTCCGCGGCCGCTGGTCTTAAAAAGGTTCTCCGGGTCGAGCGGATCGGGGATGTTGTTCACGTCAAAGCCTTCGCCCTCGTCCTCGATCGTAAATCTGGCCTCTTTCTTTGAAACCTCCGCCGTAACGCGGACCAGCTTCCTGGCATCAAATTTGTTACCGTGTTTTACTGCGTTGACGAAGGCCTCGTCCAGAGCGACGAAGAGATTGGATTGCTCCGGATTGATGACGCCGAGCTTCTCGACGCGTTTCATCAGGTACTCGAGCACGATATGCATCGTCGCGATCGCCGACGGGAGTTCGAACTCGATATTCTCGTGCATGTGGGCGACGACCTCGGCCCTATCGACAAAGCGGATCTTGTAATCGAGCACCGTCGCGACGAAGTTCTTTAACTCTTCTTCGTCGAAGTCATCACGGCGGTAATTGGCGGCGCAGAGCTTAAATGCTTTTACATGTTCGTTAGGCAGCGGCTCGGTCACCTGCGGCAGGCAAACGGGAGGTGTGCCCCCGTTCATCGAAGCCGGCGAGACGCTGCCGTCGACATCGAGATCGGTGATCACAAGGTCGTATGTTTCCAGATCGCGAGCGGCGATAGCTTCGGCACGGCTCTCGAGAATGGAAACCTCATGCCCAAGGTGCGAAAACACCTCTTCGAGGGCCGACGCCAGGTCGTCGTGGTCGTCAATGATCAGAATGCGTCGCTGCATAAGCGCGGGAAGAGCCTAGTCGTCAATACGAGATCGGGGCAACCGTTGTTGCAAATAATAACCCAAATTGATAGTTATCTTCTAACTGTGGCGGAACAAAATGACATTGTTTATCAGGCGGCATCGCTCACCGGTTACTCTCTGAAACAGCGAATACTGATCCGCCTGGCAGACCTGATCTTCTTCCTCGCCATCAGATTGATGGGTATGCTGACGCGGTTTGAGGGCGAGGGCATCGAGCACCTCGAGGCGATCGAGGCCGCCGGGCAGATCCCGATCTACGCCATATGGCATGATCGCATTTTTCTGAGCACGTATTTCCTTCGGGGCCGAGGCATCGTCGTGTTGACCTCAAAGAGCTTTGACGGCGAATACATCGCGCGCTTTATTCGGCGGTTCGGCTATGGGGCGATCCGCGGTTCGTCGTCGCGGGGCGGATCGAGGGCACTGGTGGGAATGATCAAGCTGATGCGAGAAGGGCTGCCGATGGCGTTCACGGTCGACGGCCCGAGAGGGCCGCGTTACGCAGCCAAACCGGGTCCGGTGATCCTTGCTAAGAAGACGGGGAATCCGATCCTTCCGTTCGTTATCGAACCCGCGAGTTTCTGGACGATAGGAAGTTGGGACAGGATGCAGATCCCGAAGCCGTTTACCAGGGCCAGGGTGATAATGGGCGAACCGGTGTTTGTCGATGCGAACGCAAC
>CAYSMU010000151.1:0-7216 GCA_964432145.1 uncultured Chloracidobacterium sp. | reverse complement strand
GGATTGGTGCCCTGCTCGAACGGGCATCCGCGTTGTAGGCGTTAAGAATCTTGACCAGGCGATGGACGCATTATTCTAGAGTTTGTAAATGTATCGTTTGATTCTAAAGATCTACTACGTTCTGACCGTACCGGTCGCGATCTTCTTTATTCTGAATTCGGCTTCAATTCACCCTGCGTACAAGCTCGGGTTCTTTCGAAAGTACGTGCTCGGTTTTCGCATGTTCCTCAACAAGCTTCGGATTCCGACCGGCACTTCGTATAAGGCACATCTGGCCATGGCCTTGAAGATCTTCGAGACACGGCCTTGTCGTCGAGTGCGGAACGTGGCAGGGCGGGAGTGCGGCTAATCTTTCGCTTGTCTGCAAGATCGCCGGACGTAAACTCCGGATCTTCGATTCGTTTGAGGGCCTGCCAGAAGGACAGACCGAGGACAGGCAGGCGGTTTACAGCACTGGTGACTATTGCGGTTCGTTGGATCAGGTAAAGGGAAACATAGAACGATTTGGTGCGATAGAAGTTTGTGAGTTCACTAAGGGCTGGTTCGACAAGACACTGCCTGAGTTGAATGAGCCGGTATTGCTGGCATTCCTTGATGTCGATCTCGAACTTAGCCTTGAGACGTGCGTCCGCTATCTCTGGCCGAACCTCACCGAAAAAGGCTACATCTTTATCGACGAGTATGTCGATCTGAATTATTGCTCGATCTTCTGGTCGGAAAGGTATTGGAGAACTTACTTCGATCGTACGCCACCGGGGCTGATCGGGTCAGGAGTTGGGCTGCCTCTCGGAGAATATTATATCGGCCCATGGTCAGACAATACGCAGCGGCCACTCCATCACCCTAACGCGGGGGCTTACACCCGAAAAGATTTCTCGGGCACCTGGGTGCATTTTCCAGGACAGGAAACTACAGATCAATAGGTCGAGTCTACAGACATTATCCGCTCGAGAATACTGTCACGCTTTTCCCTGATCTCGGTGATCCGCGGAGTTGGGTCGTCTTTGACAAACGTCGGCGGCAGCATAAATGGGTCGATCTGGAGAGGAACGCCCTCCAGTTGCAGCCGGTGAGCGATAACCTTTGAGATCAGCTCCTGCTCGAATTCACAAATATCTACGAACTTCACTCCAATGCCAGTGTGATCAAACCGGTAAAGAGCTCGGCACTGTAAGGGCAGATAATTGCCATTAGGCAATTCGATCTCCATACGAAACTCATCGCCTATGTAAATGTTCTCTTCCCAACCCGTGAAGCATCCGCCAATACTGATCTGCTGAAGCCGGGTCTCCTGCTTTTCGCCGAACTTGCCGTAGATCATCGCTGGAATATCCAGGGAAAATCTAATGTGCTGTCGCTGGTTTATTGACATCGGCTGCTAGATCCGGAACGAGACGTGGAACCGCTCCCTCTATTATCCTATCGATCACCCGGCATGACAAGCATTAATTCAAGGCATAACCACAATTGAAAGACCGCCCCAATCGAGGCGGTCTGAATATCGAGCTAGACGGCGACAACTAGTTGTTTGCTGCTTCAGTCTTTGTGCAATGCGTGTTAAAGGCATCGATCAGTTCCTGGGCTATCGTCATCGGATGACGGCCCTCGAGGTCCTTTCGCTCAAAAAGTTTGACCAATTCACCGTTCTTAAGCAGCCCGATCGACGGCGACGATGGCGCGTACCCTGTGAAATACTCGCGAGCGGTGTCAGTCGCGTCAATGTCAGCACCGGCAAATACGGTTATCGAGCGGTCCGGTTTGGCCTCAGAATTCTGAAGTGCCATTGCGATGCCGGGGCGAACACCGCCGGCTGCACAGCCGCAAACCGAATTGACGACGACCATCAAGGTGCCGTCGGTGTTTTTGACTGCGTCTTCGACAGCTTCGGCAGTCTTGGTCTCTTCGATACCAAGCTGGGCAAGCTCCTGACGCATTCCGTGGATCATGATCTCTGGATAAGGCATATAGTTGTCCTTAAAAATAACGTAAATCCGAACTAACAAACCGTCAAGCTTAAATACTTGACCTTTTTTTCAAGTATCAATAAACCCGGGCGAGATGTCAAGAGGGTTACCAAACCCGAACCGACGTTTGCCCGCCGTAATGGTATTCTTTAGAATCGTGCTTCAAACCATGGCGATCGAGATAGAAAAGAAATACCGCATTGATAAAAAGAAACTGGTCGAATTGACGGCCAAACTCGGCAAGCTTGACGCAACCTTTACCGGCGAAGCGTTCGAGGAGAACTACCTCCATCGCGGCGGCGTACTCGACGAGCGAAACGCCGTCCTGCGGCTACGAAAGACCGACCAAAAGACCACTCTCACGTACAAGGAAAAGGTCCCGACAGAAAACGATTTCAAACATCAGATAGAGCACGAAACGGTGGTCGCCGACGTTGAGGCCACCGAAGCGATCATTCAAAAGCTCGGTTACCGATTAGACATCGTTTACGAAAAGCACCGTAAATCGTGGCATCTCCGCAATGTCGAGGTCGTTTTGGACGAGGTGCCATTTGGTTACTACATGGAGATCGAGGGCCAGATCGAAGACATTCTGGAGGCTGAAAAGCTGCTCGACATCCAGGATCTCGAAACCGAGGCCCGCGGCTATCCTCGTCTCACTGCTAAATACGGCAAACTGATCGATGGGGTACACGAATCGAGATTTGCCAAAAAGACCGCGACCTAATCGGCCAAGTCCCTGCCAATAAAGTAGGCTTGGGCGTCAAATCCGCCCTTTGAGCGGCTCGCGACCTTCCTATAGCTTCCGTCCGATGAAAGGATCCGCGCGTTCACCTGGTCTTTCAGATAAGTCGGAAGTAATGTGTCTCTTAGATACTCCTTGATCGCAGGGTCTATCATTGGCGTAAGCACCTCGACCCGCCGGTCAAAACTCCGGTGCATAAGATCTGCACTGCCGATATAGATCTCATCCTCCTCACCGCCGCCGTTAGCGAAATAATATACGCGGCTGTGTTCGAGAAAGCGTCCGACCACTGACCTGACTCGAATGTTCTCGGAAAGTACCTTGATCCCCGGCCTCAACGTGCAAATACCGCGAACGATCAGGTCGATCTCGACGCCCGCCTGCGAAGCGGCGTATAGAGCCCGGGTCAACTGTTCGTCCGTGATGCTGTTCGCCTTCATTATTATTCGGGCGGGCTTGCCGGCGAGTTTATTTTTCCTCTCACGTTCGATCAATTGGAGAAGCCGCTCACGGAGGTGAAGCGGCGCCACCAGCAATCGATTGAACTTTTCCTGTTGAGAGTAACCTGTCAGGAAGTTGAACAGGCTCGTCGCATCTTCACCGATCTCTTCGTCAGCTGTCAGTAACCCCAGATCCGTATAAATACGTGAAGTAAAGGGATTGTAGTTTCCGGTCGCAAGGTGTACATAGCGAACGAGTTTGTCTTTCTCTCGCCTAACGACGAGCAATACTTTGGAATGGGTCTTGAGAGTGCTTATCCCATAAACAACATGGACCCCTTCGTTCTCTAGGCGTCGCGCCCACTCGATATTGTTCTCCTCGTCAAATCGCGCCTTGAGTTCGACGAGAGCCGTCACCTGTTTGCCCAAACGGCTCGCCCTGCCAAGCGAAGCGACAACAGGCGAGTCCTTACCCGTACGATACAGGCATATCTTGATCGCCTGCACGTTTGGGTCCTCGGCCGACTCGGCAATAAAATCGGCGACCGTAGTAAACGAGTAATAAGGGTGATGCAGCAGTATATCCTGCTTTTTGATCACGTCGAATATGTTCTCTTTCTTCCGCAGAGGTGCGGGCAGGACGGTCGCGAACGGCTTGTCCTTCAGTTTCGGCCGTTCCAGCGAATAAAGCTGCATCAGGTCCGGGATATCAACAAACCCGTCAATGCGGTCGATCTCGTCGTTAGAGAGTCCGACGCCGGCGGCGAGCAGCCTGACCATCTTGTCGGGCATCGAGCCGGCAACTTCGAGACGAACGGGAAACCTATCCCGCCTGCGCTGGAGCTCCCGCTCCATCGTCCGGAGCAGATCGCCCGCTTCGTCCTCGCGAATTTCAATGTCAGCGTCGCGCGTTACCCGGAACAGAAAGGCCTCGCTCGTCTTCATATTCGGGAACAGATCGTGTACGTTGGCCGCGATCACCTCTTCGATAAGCGCGTATCTTCCCTTTTTCTCATCGATGGGTATCAGCCTGGGTGCCGACGGAGGCAGCTTGATCCGTGTAAATCGTTTTTGCCGGAAAAGGTGCTTCAAATTTGGCTGTGTGAACGCACGGTTTGGTTCGATATAAAGGCCAAGGTTCAGACTCAGGTTCGAGATGTACGGGAACGGATGGCTCGAATCGACCGACTGCGGCGTCAGGATCGGGAAAAGGTTGTTTCGGAAGTACTTATCGAGATTCTTCTTTTCCTTGGTATTGAGCCCGACGTAAGGCTCGATCGTGATCCCGTTCCTTGCGAGTTCCGGAAGGATGGTGTCGCCGAGATACGTGACCTGTCTTTTCAGCATCGGTCTGAGCCTCTGATACAACCCAGCAAGTTGCTCTGAGGCCGTCAGCCCGTCGGGCGAAAGCTCGCCTATGCCCTCCGCGATCTGTTCCTTGAGGCCAGAGACGCGGATCATAAAAAACTCGTCGAGATTAGTCGAAAAGATACAGAGGAATTTGAGCCGCTCGAGGATCGGCTGGCTTTCATCGGTAGCCTCGTCAAGTACTCGACAATTAAATTCGAGCCAACTCAACTCGCGGTTAAAGAAAGGCGGGCCATCGATCTCAGTATTTGCCGCTGATCGACTTTCGGCTGCGGTTATCTTGTTCTCCACTTTTCCGTCCGACAAGGTCATAGAGGGCGTTCTCGATTGTAGTTGATGAGGGCGGGGCGGCAAAGAAATTTCATGTTAAATCTTTGAGTCAAAAATGCTACACGTCCGACCGCCGAACCGTGACCTTCCTGGGGTCATCACCGTCACCCGCGATCTCGACAGCGATCGTGCGATCGAGAGCCAACGTCTCACCCAAGCGGTCGGCCCACTCGATGATCGAAACCGCATTTGGATGCTCGAGGATCTCATCGAGACCGACGGCACCGGCCGGATCCTGTGCCGGATCTATCCGCCAAAGATCAATGTGGTAAACGTCGACGGTCGGCGTTTTGTAGAGATTGACCAACGAAAAGCTCGGGCTCGTCACTTCGTCAATATCAAATTCGAGGGCGTTCATAATGCCCTTGGTCAGCAGCGTCTTGCCCGCACCCAGACCTCCGAAGAGCAAGACGACATCGCCGGCGGCCAACTCGCGGCCGATCCGCTCGCCGAGAGCGAACGTCTCGTCGGGTGTGGAGCACGTAAACTCGCCGATCATTCTACCGGGACTCCCATCTGCGAGAACCACGAGTGCTTATCCCAATAGCCTTGCTGCAGAACGATCAAGCCGTCACGAAACGTGAAGAACCCGCACCCGCGGATCTCGAACGACTTACCGGTAGGTTCGATATCGCCTAGCCTGCCGAGAAACGTGCCGCCGCCGATCCATTCCCACGCGGCCCGGTCGCCGTCGCCCATCAGATTTTCGACTCGCGACCACGCATCGGGAAAAGCCGAGAAAAACGCCGCGGCGTCGGCGGCAATTTGCCCGCGGCCAACCACAGGCTGGCCCGTCGCGACCTGAAAGTTCACCGCGTCCGCCGCATAACACGCTGCTACGCGGTCCGCATCACAGGCCTGAAACGCGTCGATCCAATTTTGTAACAGCTCTTTTGAGTCCGTCATTTGTTTTCCAGCGTCTCGAACACTTCGGTCAGACACTCCCGGACATCGGAAGCCGTCATCACGCGTTTGCCGTACCGCTTCTCGGCAACGTCACCCGCCATTCCTGCTACATAAACGGCCGCGACGACCGTGTCGAAAATATCGATGTTCATCCTCACGGCCTGGGCAGTAAATCCGGCGAGAATTCCCGCCAATGTATCGCCGTTGCCCGCTTTGCCAAGGCCCGAGTTACCCGTCGGATTAACGACCACGCGTCCGTCGGGGGCGCCGATCAGGACTCGCTCTCCCTTCAGTACGAGGATCACCCCGTTCGACGTCGCATAATCCCGAACAGCCGCGACGCGATCCTTTATGACGTCTTTGTCTTCGGTCCTCAACAGCCGCAAAAATTCGCCCTCATGCGGTGTAAGGATCAACGCAGTAGCGCTCCCCTCCTTACGAAGGAGGGGTGACGCTTTAGCTTCGGGGTGGTTCTCTCCCGCAAATGGCGAAAGGAGGTTGAGGGCATCTGCATCAACAATTGTCGGCTGACGCCTGCTCGCGATCACCTTTTCGACAAAGTCCTTCGTGCCCGCATCCTGCGAAAGCCCGCAGCCGATCGCGACCGAATCAGCCTTTTCGAGAAGTTCGCCGATCTCGTCAAACGCCGCTTCAGCTATCGCTCCGCTCGCGGTCTCAGAAACCCCCTTGACCATCACCTCGGGCAAAACGCGGGCGGCAACAGACTCCTTTGAGCCTTTCGGCGTAACGACCGTCACCAGCCCGACTCCCGAACGCATCGCCGCGTCGCCCGCCAGTACAGCCGCACCGGAATAGCTCTCAGAACCGGCGATAATGAGCGAATGGCCACGCTTGTTTTTGTAATCGCCGTCCGAGAAAACTGTCTTCTCTAGCCAATTCACGGCATCTTCGCGTTCGGCTAAATAAAGTTGTGATGGCTGTTCGTCGATCAAAACCTGCGGTGAGCCGATATCAGCGATGTTCAATTCACCGTTAATGTCGGCTGAGTTTGGCAGAACATTGCCCGACTTCGGTGCGGTAAAAGTCACCGTGACGTCTGACCGGATCGCCAGATCGAGTTGTTCACCCGAATCGGCACTGAGCCCGGTTGGGATATCGATTGCGACCCGGAGTTTTCGTTTTGACTCAGCATCTTCGTTCAGAAAATTGATCTCGTGAATGACGTTGTATAACCAAATATCAAGGGATCGCGTCAGACCCGTACCAAAGTCGGCATCGACAATTACATCGGCGTCGTGCCAATTATGTAACTGAAAAGTGTTCCATTCGTCTTTGGAAAGGATCTCGCGCATCTCACAGAAGACACTGCTAAAAACATCGTCGTAAGTGAAGTCTTCTGAGCACAGAATTCCAAAATTGACGCGGGCATCCCCTTTTGTTTCTTTGATCTTCCCAAAAATCACTACATCCACAAATGCACCACAAAGGCTTAGGATTCTAGC
>CAYSMU010000150.1:0-7243 GCA_964432145.1 uncultured Chloracidobacterium sp. | reverse complement strand
AGTTTTACAAGAAACACACAGGAGAAAAATCTAAATGCAAGAAGCATTAGGAATGGTAGAGACTAAAGGCTTGGTAGCGACGATCGAAGCTGCGGACGCTATGGTAAAGGCTGCAAATGTTCAGCTCGTCGGCTACGAAAAGATCGGAGCTGGCTTTGTCACCGCAGTCGTTCGCGGCGATGTTGCTGCCGTCAAGGCTGCGACGGACGCCGGAGCCGCTGCCGCTCGCCGTGTTGGCGAACTTGTCAGCGTGCATGTCATTCCGCGTCCGCACTCAAGCGTTGATGAGACGCTGCCCGTCGTTCGGAAAGGGTAGTTATTATTTGCTGGTTAATAGTTTTGGAACTTTTTGATCGCAGCTGACAACCGACCACTGACGACCGACAACTGAATAATGATAATTGCCAGAATTTTGGGCACTGTCGTGTCCACTCAAAAGGACGAACGGCTGCATGGAAAAAAGCTGCTCATCGTCAAGCCGATCAATCTCGACGGCACTGACCAGAGCGGCTATGTTGTTTCCGTCGACACGGTCGGTGCTGGATTTCACGAGAAGGTGATCGTGGTTGGTGGTTCGTCGGCTCGTTTGGCCGAAGGGAACAAAGACTGTCCCGTCGACAGCGCAATAATTGGCGTGATCGACGAGATCGATTTTCATTCTTAGTCTCTTCCATAATGCAGATAGCACGGGTCATCGGAAACGTAGTTGCGACTGTGAAGAACGAAGCCCTTCACGGACGTAAATTCCTGCTGGTGCAAACTCTGGACGCTGATCTCAACCCAAAGGGAACGCCAACGATCGCTCTCGATGCCGTAGGTGCTGGCGTCGGTGAATTGGTCTTCTGGTGCAGAGGAAAGGAGGCATCATTTCCCTTTAAACGCGACGAGACGCCAACGGACTGCACAATTGTTGGGATAATCGATTCGGACGAACACGTCTTTCAAGGATAGATGTTGCTGGCAAGAGTAATCGGAAATGTGGTCGCAACGCAGAAGAATCAGCGTTATGAGGGCACACGTGCGATGCTCTGTCGTCAAGTTACACCGGAGGGCAAGGACATGGAGTACACGTGTATAGCACTGGATTCTGTGAATTCCGGGGAAGGCGACATTGTGATCGTCGCACAAGAAGGCTGGTCTGCATCGACCGCATCGACCGGAAAGCCCGGAGCCGCGATCGACTCGGCTATAGTCGGAGTCGTGGATTACATTGACCTTCTTGCCAAAGACAAAGGCTAGAGCTTATGGCGGCTATTGAGACCCAAAAACTCGCCGACAGGATCGCGAAGATGCTCGCGGCCGATTCATCGACAGTTGATCTTGCCGCTCTTTACGCGAGTATTGAGAAGATCAATCATCGACTGGATAAGCTTGAGCAGATCTCATCTCCAACGCAATCTCCGATCGCTGTTTCACCAAACAGTCATCCCAGTCTCGACAAATTGAGCATCGCCGAGGCGATCGCGGATTCGATATTCGGCGGCCAATTCAAAGAAAAGGCTTGCCAGTTCGAACCCGGCAAGCCATGTGATCATTGTTCTATGTGTAATTCCCGCGGTTTTTAGCTACTTATTCGAAGGACCGGAATTCGCAGGTGCCGTGTTAGCCGCCGGCGCAGCGGGTTGTTGCCGACGCATTGAGTTGGCGTCACCAACACTAGGAACGGTCTTGGCACCCTCGTCTGCCTTGAAGAACGGCTCTTCCTTAAACCCAAGCAGACCGGCCGTTATTACCGCTGGGAATGAATTACGGGTTGTGTTGTAACTCGTAACGGCATCATTGAAATCGAGTCGTGCCGTGTTGATACGGTTTTCGGTCCCGGCAAGCTCGTCTTGCACCTTCATGAACGCTTCATTGGATCTCAGAACCGGATAACTCTCCTGCAAGCTCAACAGCCGTCCGATCGTGCCGCCGAAGCTGCTGTTCGCGTCGATGATGGCCTGCTTCTGTTCCGGTGATTTGTCGCCGCCAACACCGGAGCCCGATGCGTTCGATGCCTCGAGGAGGCGTGAACGGGCCTGCGCGATCTGGCCAAAGACCTCTTGCTCCTGAATCCCTGCCATCTTAGCTGTTTCTACAAGGTTGGGGATCAGGTCGGCACGACGCTGCATCGCGCTTTCGACGTTGGCCCATTTACCCTTTACCTGCTGTTGTTTGGCGGTCAGTTCGTTGTAGCTGCAGCCGCTTAGGCCAAATGCCGCAAAGATTACTATCGATAACAAAATTGCTCTTTTCATTCTTGCTTCTCCTGTCAACAAAGTCGCTTAATACCTATTTTCCCATTGAATCCACTGCGTGGATCACTAATTCGATCTGCTCCATGTACTCACCAAAAAGCTGATTTGCACTTACTTCATCGAGATTCCCGGTGAGGCTATTTTTACGGATGTTTAGTATTTTTTCAAACGGTTGCCCGTCTATGCCTAATTGCTGGGCAGTGACGGAAATTATCTCATGCTTCGTGGCGGGCGACTCAAGGCCCTTCATTATTAGTACCGCTCGAAAAAGGGCCGCGAAACTTGAAAGGCTTTCGGACATTAATCGCTTCAGGCCTTCAACGGAAGCCGATGCCGGAATGTACTGTCGGCGAAGTTGTATGAGTTTGCTTCTAAGCTCGTATTCCGTCTGGAGGCGAAGAAACTTGTCTGAGATCTCAAGGCCCGCGAGAACGTCAACTCCAAACAAGACTTTATGGGCAACCGTCATCTGATGAAACTCGATCGGGAAGACGTCCGCTGCATTCTGTAGTTCCGACACCGTGAAATATACGGGGATCGGGTTGCCGAGTCGCGACCATTCCCGAATGCACGCATGCGCGAGGCGAAGGTCTTCCGGGCCAATTCTTGTGAGAGCAATCAAAATGTTGTAATCGGATTGCTTCGGCACGAAATCGCCTGCAGCTGCTGAGCCGTAGAGGATCACCGAAACAAGATTCTTGCCATGGGTTCCCTTCAAATCATCAATGAATGCTGTGAAATGATGGATCATATTTACCAGTCGCCTCCTGCACCGCCGCCCCCAAAATCGCCGCCACCGCCAAAGCCGCCCCAGTCGCTGCTTCCCGAAGATCCCCAGTCAGTGGATGATGAGGATGACGAAGATCCGCCCGAAAGAGCGGCCCCGATGATTCCGCCCAGAACCGCAGGCAGGACGTCGCCTCCCGAACTGCCTCCACCACCGCCAAAACCGCCTCCGCCCCAGCGGTCGCGGTCGCTTTTGGACGGTCCGCGGCCCGAGCGGCTAAAGATCAATATCAGGATAATAACTATGATGAAAGCGCAGCAAAACAGGCCAAACATGCCGCTGCCGATCCCTGAGCCATTAGTAGCGGTGGGCTTGGCGGCATTAGTGTTGCCGGCGGTGTTGCCCTTATTACGGATGGCGGAGATATACGCGTCAATCGTATCGGCGATGCCTTTGGAGTAATTTCCTTTCTTGAATTCCGGTACAAGATACTGCCGCTGAAGATTGCCCACAACGCCGTCCGGCAGCTCATCCTCGAGGTCTTTGCTGACCTGCGTGAAGTACTTCCGGTCGTCGATAGCCACAAACAATAAAGCGCTCGGGTTGTCGTCCTGTTTTGAGCCGATGCCCCAACCGCGTGCGACTGCAAGCGAATAGTCAAAAATCGCCCGTTCGCCTGTCGTTTTGACGACTGCAACGGCGATCTCGACCTGCGGGTTAGTTGTTTCCTTAAGGTTCTTGAGCTTGGCTTCAAGCTGCTGTTTGGTAGCCGCGTCGATCACGCCGGCGTAATCGTTAACAAATCCCGTCGGCGGCGGGAGCGGCGAGGTATTCTGCGACCACGGCTGGTTTTCCTGCCCAAACGTACCGAACGCGGCAATGACCAGCACCGCCGCGGCGAAGAATACCTTGAATTTTACCGGCAACAGACGAATACTCATCAAAATATCATGCCAACAGAATATTACGAATTTCCACCGACGATGTTCGCGAAATCGCGGATACACTTACGCCTTGGTCACCCCGACAATCTTTGCACGGAAGACCCGGATTGTCGCCCGAACAGAAGGATGGGCATTCGCGTAGGCCACTAATTCCTCGTCAGTCGGGTCGTCGCTCAGGACCGGAAGCTCCGCGTTGTAATCGATCGGATCTAGTTTCGGAGCTATCGATGCGACGTCGATCGCCGGTGCGGCCGCGGCGGCGGAATGGCCATTTGATGCGGCAGCCTTTGCAGCCGGCATACCGAGACCGAATAGCTCATCGACAAACGCGGATGCGCCGGCGATCGGCAACAGATCGTCACCCGTAAGTGCGAGTTTCGTCTCAAATCCGGCGTCGAGCCGTGTGTCGTCGACGTGCTCCAGCATCTCGGCCGGAAGCGGCGGCAGGCGGACGGGAAATGCCGCTGCCGAAGCTTCTGACATCTGCCTGATCAGCTCGGACGCGGGCACGACGCCGCTTCTCGGCTCGGGCGGCGGGGCCGTTGCCTCATTAAACTGGCTTGCAAACTCGGGCGGTTCTTCGAGCAGTTCAAAATCGTTGAATGGCGGTTCGGGGAAACGCTCCGGCTCAGATTTTAGAGTTTTTTTTTCCTCGTCCAAACTCGACGCCGGTGACTGGATGCCGGCGACTGGCGCCGAACCTGAATTCGTCACCCCCGAGGCTGCCGAGGCCGACGGTTCGGGCTTTGGAGCACCGCCCGACAGTGCATCAAGCCTCTCGAGGATGCTCTCGATCGTCGCAACCTTTCGCATCTCGATAAGCTTTACGAGGCCGATCTCAAGGGCGTATCGCGGATGGGCCGCTTCACGCAGCGACGCCTCGGTCTGGGCGAGCGAGTTAAAAAACCTCAGCAGGTCCGCCTCGCCGAAACCCTCGGCCATCTGCTTCATCTCGTCGGCGTTAAATACTGCAGAATCAAATAGTTCGCCAGACCCGCCAGAGACCTTATAGACCAGCAGGTCGCGGAAAAGCCCGAGCAGATCGCGGCAGAAATTCCTGAGGTCGTGACCGCGGGCGATCAGGTCATCGACGACCGCGAATGCCGATTTGGGATCGCGTTCGGCGATCGATGCCATTACCTGCTCAAGGATCTTTGTCCCCGCAAATCCAAGCGCGCCGGTAACGTCGGCGGCAGTGATCTTTTCGCCCGAGAAGCTGATCACCTGGTCAAAATTCGACTGTGCGTCACGCATCGAGCCCTCGCCCGAGCGTGCTAATTCGCGAAGTGCGGCGTCCTCGATATCGATCTTTTCTGCGTCGGCGATCTGCTTAAGCCGGTCAAAGATCTTTTGCAGCGGTATCGTGCGAAATTGGAACTCCTGGCATCGCGAGGTGATCGTGTCCGGAACCTTATGGAGCTCAGTCGTTGCCATTACAAAGACAACCTTGCCTGGCGGTTCTTCAAGTGTCTTCAGCAATGCGTTAAATGCGTCGCGCGAAAGTTGGTGGACCTCGTCGATTATAAAGACCTTATATCGATCGCGCGATGCATTAAAGCCTATGTTGTCAATTATCGACTCTTTCACTTCGCCGATGCCGCGATGCGACGCGGCGTCGATCTCAAGCACGTCTATCGAACGGCTTTCGGCGATCTCTACACATGAGGGGCACGCGGTCGGGTCGTCCGTATTGCACGGTGTTATCGTGGGTTTGTCGGCTATGTGGCAGTTCAATGCCTTTGCCAGGATGCGGGCGGTCGTGGTCTTGCCGACACCGCGTGCGCCCGAGAAAAGGTACGCGTGGTGAAGGCGGTCGTGCTCGATCGCGTTACGCAGCGTTTGCGTAATGACTTCCTGGCCGGTGACCTCGTCAAAGGTCTGAGGCCGCCATTTTCGGGCTATGACCTGATAAGACATTTCCTATTAGGATAATGGAAACACGTGCTATCGGCAATCTGCGGTCGGCTGTCAGCTGTCAGTAAATTTACCACAGAGTGCACACAGAGATATTCTCCTTGCTATCTGCATCGCAGCGACATTTTTGCAGCCCATGTGGAGCGAAGCGAAACATGGGGAAACGTCACAAGAACAGTTTCCGGAGCCCGCGGAGCGGGCGACAGGGGATCGAATCTCACACCCGGAAGTTGCTGAATTCGAGCCAAACCATTGAAAACAATACGTTTATGCATATTTCCGGTTACTACGGCCCTAATTTGAGGGAACTTTGCCTCCTATTCCCAGAAAAATGACCTTCTGGTCACCGGAAATGGTCATCTGGGTCACCGGTTTTTGCGCGGCTGTTCCGGTGCCGGGCGGGTCAAAAAACGTCGAAGTCAACCCGCGCTCTACCGTCGACTCCGCTGCCTCTGCCGGCTCCGCCGCGAAACCGCGGATTCCGCTCCCGCCGTTCGCCAATTCAAGCCATCTGCAGGCCGCCTATGTCAGGGAGTTTTTTGCTCTTATCGGCGGAAAGCGACATTATCGGCGGAATGTGACGTTTTCGGCGGACCGGTATTCCCAAATGAGGAAAGATGAACGATAAAGGAGCTGCAAGGTTGCGGAGTTACGAGGTCATTAAAAAGGAGATGAATTAAAGATCGTGATCAAACAGTGGGAAGAATTTCCGATCGGGCCGATGGATGTTTCGGCCGAGATGCATGTGTCGCTTAACCCTAAGGGCGAGATCGTTATCGGGGCTCGGGCGTATGAAAAATTTGGCAAACCTAAATATGTGGTGCTTCTGTTCGACAAGGTCAATTGCCTGATCGGGCTCTCGCCGGCGTCGAGCCGTGCAACGAACGGCTATCCGCTAATCGCCAAGGGCAAATGGCGGCACCGCACGCTTCGTGCGAGCCGGTACTGCCGGCATTATGGCATCACCGTCGCGCGAACCGTGGCATTTAACACGCCCGAGATCGACGAGGAGGGCGTACTCGTCCTCAACCCGAAAGGCACGCGTGTGATCGGGAAACCGTAGGTTTGCGGCGAAGATGCGGGCGAGGGTTCCGGCGATCTCGGGGCTACTACCCGATCCCGAGTTTCTTGATTACCATAACAGAGTCACATTTAAGGGATAGCACTCAAACGAAACTGTCGAGAATCCGATTGATTTTGAGCCCGCGTAGCGGGTGACTAGCATAAAGCCACGGGCGTAAGCCCGTGGAACAGAAACAAACGGAATAAAGCCCGCGTAGCGGGTGCCAGAGCCTATGCCGAGATCCTACACCAATCTGATATATCACATTGTTTTTTCAACGAAAGACCGAAATCCCTTGATAACCAACGAGAGAGAAGAGCGATTGTACGAATACATCGGGGGCATAATTCGCGGCCTC
>CAYSMU010000149.1:0-7326 GCA_964432145.1 uncultured Chloracidobacterium sp. | reverse complement strand
GGAGCCTGGCCTCGCCGCATTGCGATACAGTTCAGCCCCTGTCGATTCCTGGCATTTCGAAGCCTTTCGTCTCGAGCCTTTCGATCAGGTCGTTGGACTGAGCGTCGTCGAGGGCGACGAGCGGCGGGCGGACCGTGGCCCAGCCGGGACGATGCGTGAAATGTGCGATGACCGCCTTTAGCGATGGGATCATCCCGTGGCGGCCCACGATCTCGCGCACTTCGTTAAGTTCGCTCTGACGTCTCTCGGCATCGGCCTCTTTCCAGTTGCGGTAAAGATCGTCGATCGCTGCCGGGTTAACGTTGGCGGTTGCCGAGATGCACCCGACGCCGCCGTTCCGCATATTGGCAAGCAGAAACGACTCGCTCCCGACGAACACGTCAAAACCTGACTTCGAAAAGGTGTCGAGGATCGTCTTGGTATGGGCCCAGTCGCCGCCGCTGTCCTTGATGCCGGCGATCGCCGACGGATATTCCTTCAACAGCCGCTCGATCACGCCGAAAGGAATGCCGACGCCCGAGACCTGCGGGATGTGATAGAGATAGACGCGGAGCCGCGTATCGCCGACCCGCTCAATGACCTCCGAATAGCTTCGGAACAGGCCTTCGTCGGACACGCCTTTGTAGTAGAAGGGTGGCAGCAGCAGAACGCCGGCGCAGCCCGCCGCCACCGCGTGGGCGGTCAGCCGTACGGTCTCGGGTATGGCGCAAACGCCGGTCCCGGGCATCATCCTGCCCGGGTCGATCCCTGCGTTTACGAGATGATCAAGCAGTTCGATCTTTTCGTCGATCGAGAGCGAGTTTCCCTCGCTGTTCGTGCCGAAAATGGCGAGGCCGCAATTCCTGGAGACGAGCCATTCGCAATGCGCCGCGAACCGCTCGGCGTCCGGACGCAGACGGTCATCGAAAGGCGTCACGACCGGTGCGAGTACGCCTCGTATTTGACTGGGATGGATCATTCCGTTTCGGTCTTGTCCTCTCCTTTTTTGACAGGCATTCTAATTCGGACAGGCGATCCGGTCGCCTCTGATCCAGTTCGTCTCGAAATTGGATCCCGTAAGCAATGTCGGCGAACCCTGAACGACATCTTCGCGTCCGGCACCGCGCCCCCAGTCGATTATGATCCTGCCGCCGTCCGCCCGCCATCTCCCCGTGATGCCCCATTTCGCCAGTGAGGCCTCACCGTTCGGCTTAAGGCGAAGCATTGCCTCGTCACGCCGGCCCGTTTTCATCTCAAACTGCCAACGCCAGCACGAATCAGCCGTTGCGGGCGGCGGAGGGTTCGCCCCTTCCATTCGTGCCTGCAGCCTTTGACGCTCGTAGCCGGGAACGCCGCTGTCGTTACTCGTGCTTGCGACAAATACATTTACGGCCATTTTGGCGTCGGGCGCCGGGTTACAAACGATGTACGAGGCGTGAATTCCCTTAAAGGCGTTGACGGCATTGCCGCTGGTCCCGATATTGCCCCAACCCTCGGCAGAAAATGCACCCTGCGCCCGCCGCAGGCACTCTTCATAACCGATCGAGAGTATTTGCTGCCCCCTCGAGACAGACGGCTGACCGGCCGCGATCATCGGCACCACCGACAACACGACCCCGCAAAACAGAATATTAAGTATTCGCATTTTGGCTATCCTCCGGCGAGAGTATAGCCGAAAGTTTCTTCTGCTCAAAAGCAAACAATTAGTAGATTTCTCGGCGATTCGGCCGAGGTAAATGCTCTTTTCTAATAAATATAGAACGAGTAATCGACCTGCTTTGTCACGGCTTGCGGCCTGCCGTTCACCATCGCTGGCTCGAATGTGATCCGCCTTGCCGCCTGGACCGCCTGCTCGGTAAGGCCGTCCGAGAGCCCTTTGACGACACTTATGCTGCCCACTTTTCCGTTCGGCAGGAATGTGACCCGCAGTATGACCTCGCCCTGCACGCCACTAATGCGGGCCGCATCGGTATAGCCCGGCCGCGGCTTCGAAAGGATCTTGAGCGACGTCGTGACACCGCGAACCGCCGGCGGAATTTCCGGGTCGTCTGACTCGGCACCGGGAACGCCCCCGAGAGGGCCGCCGCCGAGCCCGCCCTTGCTGCCCGGGCCGTATCCGGGGCCGTTGCCGGGCCCTTGTCCGCGGTCCCGCCCCGAACCCTGGCCGCCGAGGCTGCCGGGCCCGTCGGACGGTGTATCGCCGCCGAATTTTACTCCATAGCGGCTCGTGTCGAGACGTTCATTGATCGGGCCTTTTATCGCCATTTGTATTGGCATGGCTGGGTTGGTCAAACGGTTCATGCTTACCGACGGAGCAAATTTTGGGTCCAGTCTCATTGGTGCCCGGTCACCTTGAGACGCGGGAACGGGATCATTATTGCCGCCACCGCCGCCGCCCTTACCCGAATCTTTCTTGGCGTCAGGCAGCTTCTCGACCGGCTCGGCGAGTTCATCGACTATCACTGCGTTGAAAATGTCGTCATTGATCGCGCCGACATCAAGATCCTTGCTAAACAGGTTAACGACCATTCCGGCCAGGAGCACCGTTATCAAAAAGACGAGGGCCCCGGCGAACAACGCGTTACGCGTGGCAGCATTCGTTTCTGAAATGACGGTGACTGAGTAGTTCCCTGCGAACGCAGGTATCCATGTCGCCGGCTCTCCGACGGCCTCGGCAGCAAGCGGCTCGCTCAGTTCCGCCGACGCGACCTCCTTCAAAAGAAAAGCCTGTAAACGCGAGCCGCAATTCGGACAGTGGTTGAATTTATCGGCAAAACCTTCGTCGCAGCGCTCACACAGCTTAATGACCTTACCCATTTTGTTTACCTCTCTAGCTTTCGTTAGACACAGACACACCTCTACCACGTCGGCCGAAGCCGATGTTAAACCACTCTGGCTAGGCGGATTAAAGAGTTTGGATCGAAATTTGTCCTATTTTCTAGATTCCTGAGCCACTTGGTAAGTTGCTTGGGCAAGGTAAGGAAAGGGCCGACGAGCCGCCCGGTACGCTTCCGATCCAGCGGGACAACGGATATGTGTAATCGGTAATACAAACATTCCGGTATCTGGCCGCTAAGATCAAGTTGCCCGACGGCGATTGAGATCGGAAAAAGCCCGGGCTCCAGCGATGTTCAATTGTATTAAGAATCATGGTCTTTCGATCGCCTTGTTTGGACTCTTTCTGGTTACGCTGAGTGGACAATACATTGCTGGCTGGTTAGACCACAATGAGGACCAGAAGGTCCATCATCGCTCACCCACAGGGCTGGCAGCTTACGCAGCGGAAGGTCATTTTATCGAAGCCCTTTTCGAAAACTGGGAGAGCGAATTCCTGCAGATGGCCGCCTTTGTTATTCTCACGATATTTCTCTATCAGAAGGGATCGGCCGAATCAAAACAGCCGGGTAAGGCCGGTCGTGTGGATAAGATCCTAAAGACGTCACGGGACGACCCGGAAATGCCATGGCCTGTCCGGCGGGGTGGAGCTGCTCTTGCAATCTATAAACACTCGCTGAGCATCGCTCTATTGCTGCTGTTCATGTTTTCATTTGTGATGCACGGGGTTGGGGGCGTCGCCCATTACAATGCCGAGCAGGCCGAACACGGCAAGCCGCCCGCGACCGTTTCCGAGTATATGACGACGTCGACCTTCTGGTTCGAGTCCTTTCAAAACTGGCAAAGCGAATTCCTCTCCATAGTTGTGATGGTGGTGTTTACCGTATATCTCCGCCAGATCGGCTCGCCTGAATCCAAGCCGGTCGACACCCCTCACGGCGAGTCGGGCTCGGACTAGCCGCTTACTCGCGAAGATATGGCCCAGAATCGGCAAAAGAAAGGAAGTGTTGCTCTGCTGATCATAGATATGATCAACGATTTCAGATTTCCCGACGCTTCAAAACTCTATAAGCGCGGGATAACGGCGGCAAAAGCCATTGCCAAACTAAAAGCGAGAACAGTTGCAGCTGGGTGTCCGGTGATCTATGTTAACGACAATTTCAAGCAGTGGCACGACAGTTTTCAGACCACAATAGAGCATATCGAAAAGACGGCGGCGGGAAAAAAGATCGTCGACATACTACGTCCGGACGAGCAGGACTACTTTGTACTTAAGCCGCAGCGATCGGGCTTTTATGAAACCCCTCTGGAGGTTTTGCTTCGCGATCTCAGTATTCGCGAAGTCATCGTAACCGGGATCACTACGGATATGTGCGTTCTTCAAACGGCGCAGGACGCATACATACGCGGTTTAGGCCTATGGGTACCGTCTGATTGCTCGGCAGCAATCGAGACAAAACACCATCGTCAGGCTCTGGATCTGCTCGCACGAACCACCGATGCCGATATCCGCGTGTCGTCAAACATTCGATTTGACTGACCTTTTGTTTAGTCGGGAACTGATCTGTACGAGAGAATACAGAGTTCTCTTTGGAGGCCCTTATAACATGGAGCTACTAGATTCAGTGATGATTTATCCGAGGAGTAACCATGAAAAAAGTATACGAAGAACTTATGTACCAGTGGCTCGAGACCGAGTTAGGAGGCACTCAGGTGTACAAGACCGCATTAGAGTGTGCCGTCAATAACGATCTCAGAAAGGAATGGGAAAAATACCTCGAACAAACGAATCGGCATGTCGAGATCGTAACCGATGCTTTAACAAAGCTCGGCCTCGACCCCGCCGCGGATACGCCTGGCCGCGGCGTCGTTCGCCATATAGGCGAATCGTTTGTAAAAGCAATGGAGTTAGCCCTTGCTAACGGTACCCCCGATGATGCTCAGATCGTCGCGGCCGAGTGTGTTGTGAATGCAGAAACGAAAGACCATTTGAATTGGCATCTGATAGGCGAAGTTGCCAAAAACGAGAGCGGAGAATTGGCTAAGATATTACAGGCAGCCCGTGACGAAGTTGAAGACGAGGAGGACGAACACCTTTACCATACGAAGGGCTGGTGCCGCGAACTCTGGATAGAAGCTCTAAGTATGCCTGCCGTTTTACCGCCTCCCGAGGAAGAAAAAGACGTGAAAACGGCAATCGGAGCCGCCCGTGCCGAGAATGCCCGGGCAGAGATGCTGTGATATTCGGAGGAAGATGATGAGATTATTGGCCGCCCCGTGCATCCGGTCCTGATGATCTTCCCGCTTGGTTTATTGGCTTGTGCGGCGGCTCGCGGCCCAAATGTCGCAAATGCGGCCGAAAACGAGACTGGCTGAGACTCAGGTCGGTTCAGATTCCGATATCATATGACCCGCAGCACAGATGCTAAAAAAGCCTCGCGGCAAGCGAGGCTTTTCCCTTGGCAGGGTCGTCATTTCCGGGCAGGACCTTGATCAATAATCTGATCGCTCATTTGCCCTTTCCTCGCCCTCCTGCTCATTGAACTCTCGATCAGGATTTGGATTTTCCCCGGCCGCGCTTTCGGTCGGTCGCCATGACGCGTCCTGTCCGCTTGTTTGTTGCGTCATTGCGTCGTTACCACGCGAATTGTCAGTTCGATCCTCAAAGCCGACATTCTGCTGTGAAGACCCTTGCCCGTCACCCTCATTTTGCCTTGCGCGTTGCTGATCAGCGGCGGCGTTGGGATCGCTTGTTTGTCGCACCGCTGCTCCGGAGTGCTGGTCTCGCTGAGGCTGATTGCTGGTCTGCGTATTATCTTGTTGCATTTATCTTTTCCCCTTATGTTTTGATTTGTTCGGTTGAGATCGTTCGATCCATCCGTATTTATATTTGATCACTGGCTGGAGGTACTGTCGGTAAGCCATTATACAAACTCCTCGTAATTAAGAAATTTACGTCGAATGTATTCCTGACGACTTTCATCGGCCGCTCTTGTACCTAATATCACCTAATCAAGTGGAGGAGAATGAGTGAAGCTTTACGTTAAAAACCTTTCGGCCGACGTGGACGATCAGGCTGTAAAAAAGTTGTTTGCCGAATTTGGGCGGGTCGAATCGGCCCGCGTCATTTCCGACAAAACAAGCGGCCATTCAAAGATAAAGGCCGTCGTTAAAATGGGCTCAGACGCGGAGGGCAAGGACGCCATTGCTGGATTGCATGGCTTCAGCGTGAATGGTTCCCGATTGGAGGTCACAGATCTAAACTCGATCCGTTCGCAGAATGTAGTCAACCATGACCGCGAGCCTATCCGCCTCTATGGGTCACCAAGAAGTTCGGAATGGTAACGACCGGGAATCTGGATATATTTGGGGTGTTGGGTATGAAACTATACTTACCGACAAGAATGCAACGCATGCTGTTTCGGGTCTTTCGAATATTGGGTACCTGATTGGGTCGGGAACCCTGATCAGGGTTCGTGAGAATGCGGTTCGGCAGTCGAGCACCGCTCAGGGAAATGCGCGCTGACATCGAGCGACGCTTTTTCAATATCGCGCAAATGTGTATTCGATCAGCTTGATCACCACGACAGTTTTGCCGTTTGAGGTCGCAGGTGTGAATTTTATCTTCTTCGCGGCATCGATGCAGTTTCGATTGAACTCCGGGGTAGAGCTTTCCACCACAAAGGCAAATCCGATGGTACTATCGTGCTTGAATTCTACAGCCAGGACGGCCTTACCGCTCTGATAGGACATCGGAACGCCAGCGGCGGACGGCGGTTTTTTGCTGGTGATCTTGAGCGGGGTCTCGCCGTCGATGTTCTTGACGACCTTTACCGGCCGCGTCCGAGTGAACGCTCGCCGGGCGTCTTCAGTCTTGCCTGTTCGCACATATGCGGCCCCAAGGTATAGATCGGACTGGTGATTTCCCGCGCCGGCCGCATTCAGCTTCTCGAGTTCTTCGATGGCTTCGGCGTACTGCCCTGCCCGATAGAGGTCGACGCCACGCCTAATGTCGTACTGACCAAGAGCAACCAATGACAAAACTCCGATCGTTAGGAGAACAGCAAAGAACTTCATTTGAGCAGTTATATCACAAAACCAGCAAGTCCACCGAGGCCAACCCCGAAGCCGCCCATGTGTTTTTTGGTGGTTGATTGAGTCTACAATTCCTTTCGCCAGGTCGCGGCCGCAGCTTCCTTCAGCGCATCCCGACGGCGTTTGCCTACAAGGTAGATCTGGTGGGCCACCACGACGAGGAATAGCGCCCCAGTACCGAACCATTCGTCGTAAATAAACGCGAAGGCAGCGGAAACGAGAGCGAGAACCAGTGTCGTCCCGATCAAAATGTTCAGCAAATTCATTGCAAGAATTTAGCTTTTCTCACGTTAGCGATCCAACCCAAAGCTGAAGGCGTAGCCGGTTCAATTGTCGCTGCCGAAGGGTCGGGGAAACGATACTGCTCGGAATCGTGGCTGCCCCGGAACTTTCCACTTTCGCTTTCGTAAACCACAT
>CAYSMU010000148.1:1963-7359 GCA_964432145.1 uncultured Chloracidobacterium sp. | reverse complement strand
CGATGTCACTCTCGACGCGGATCTTTGGAATCCTGAGAAATGGATGACCGTCGACAAGACGTACTACAAGAAGAAATAGCTGAAGTGTGATGAAAACAGTTTCGAAGATCCTATTCCTCTTTGCCGTTTTCTCGGTTGCCACAACCGCGTTTGGCCAACAGCCAGTCGCGGTTACTGGAACGAATGCTCTAAAGAAAGAGCTTCAGCTAAAGCTCGACGAATGGCATAATGCCGGTAAATTTCCCGGAGCAACGCTTGGCGTTGTTTTGGCTACCGGTGAATCGTTTGGCCTCGCGGTCGGCTACTCAGACCGCGAGGCTAAGACCCCGATGAAACCTACCGACCGGATGCTTGCAGGCAGCACGGGCAAAACGTTTGCCGCCGCGACGGCATTGCAGTTGGTCAAGGACGGAAAGATCGGGCTCGATGACAAGATCGAGAAGTATCTAGGTTACGAACCTTGGTTTTCGCGACTGCCAAACGCAAAGGACGTAACGGTTCGAATGTTGATGAACCACACCAGCGGCTTGGTCCGGTACGAGTTCAAGAAGGAGTTTACTGACTTCCTCACGGCGAACCCGATGAAGATCTGGACGCCCGAGGAGCGCCTGGCGTATCTGTTTGACGAAAAACCGCCCTTCGAAGCGGGAAAAGGATGGGATTACTCTGACACGAATTACATCGTTCTCGGCATGATAATCGAGCGCGTGACGGGCAAGAAGTTTTACGACGAAGCTCGGAAGCGATTCATTAAGAAGTTCAAACTAGATGGTACGATCGCGCAGGAGAGCCCCGTGATGCCGGGCGTCATCCAAGGGTATGCAGGTGCGGGGAATCCGTTCGGCGGTAAGGACGCGATGATCGTGAAAGGCAAATTCGTCGTCAATCCGCAGCTCGAATGGACCGGCGGCGGTTGGGCGTCGACATCGCAAGACCTGGCACGCTGGGCAAAGATCTATTTCGAGGGCAAGGCGTTCGACAACTCGCTCATGCCGCAGGTACTCGATGGTGTCGCCGCCAAATTGGGCCCAAACGTTAAATACGGATTGTGCGTCATTATTCGTCCGACCCAGGCGGGAACGACATACGGCCACAGCGGATTTTTCCCCGGATATGTGACCGACATGATGTATTTCCCGGATCGTAAGATCGCGGTCGCATTGCAGGTCAACACAAGCGCTCCCGGTATTTTCGGCGGCAAGTCGCCGGCCAGGCTGCTGGCCGAGGTCGCTGATATTGTAAGCCCTACCGCTAAGCAAGCGGCCGATTGACGAAAGATCATGGAGAACGAAACGTCACGACGATCATTTTTGCTAGGCGCGACCGCGACGGTCGCGAGTGCACCGCTGTTGGCCAGCGCACAAAAGCAACCTGAACGCAAAGACGGCTTTTCGGAAGCATTTGTTAAGAGCTTGCCGCAGCTTATGGAATGGGCGAATGTGCCCGGTCTGGCGGTCGCATTAGTCAAAGGCGGCAGGCCATCGTGGTCGCGAGGCTTCGGTGTTACCAAGGCCGTCGAGTCTACACCGGTAGCGACCGATACCCTCTTTGGAGCCGCGTCACTATCGAAGCCGGTCGTTGCATATGCACTGCTTCGAATGAGAGACGATGGTCTCATCGACCTGGACCGGCCGCTCGTGAATTATTGCCCGTACGAGGGCTTGCCGGTAGGTGACAACGCCAAACTCATTACAGCGCGGCACGCTCTCAGCCATTCGTCGGGGCTTCAGAACTGGCGATTCGCACCGACGGATAAGCTTGAGTTCGCTTTTAGACCGGGCGAGGGGTTTCAGTATTCGGGCGAGGGGTTCTATTACTTATTGAGGGTCATTGAGCACATCACCGGCTGCGGCTTTGAGGAATACATGCAGGAACGCGTGCTCAAACCGCTCGGCATGACGAACAGTACATATCTGTGGACGCCCGCCGCCGAGCAGAAGATGTCCTGGGGGCACAACGGCCGTATGCGACCCACTGAGGCATTTAATGCACAACGTGGGCGTCTGATGTTCGCGACGGCCGAAAAATGGAAAAAGCCTGTCGAAACGTGGAAACACGAGGATGTTGTCAAGGCCATTGTAGAGTCGAACAAGGACGCTTCGACGTTCCCTAATTTCCTGCTCCCAAACTCTGCCGGCAGCCTGCTTACTTCGATCGAGCAGTATGCTCTCTTTCTCAGCCGGCTGTTAAAACCGCAGGGCGATACTCTGGATATTTCGGCAGCGTCACGTCGTGAAATGTTTACCTCGCAGACAAAGATCAACAGCTCGGTCTCGTGGGGCCTCGGCGTCGGGTTGGAGAACTACGCCGGCCGAAACCACTGTTGGCACTGGGGCGATAACGGCAATTTCAAGGCGTTCATGATTGGTGATATCGCGAGTGCGAGCGGCCTCGTGGTTTTCACGAACGGCCAAAACGGGCACAAGATCTGGCAGAGGATCGTGACAGAGGCGATGGGACGCGACCATCCGGCGACGTATTTCTATATGACGTGACGGATGTGGAACTTTTCCGACCCGACCGTCGTTTGCAATGATGACCCTAGATCACATTTGGTCAATACTCACGAATATTTGGAGGAATTGATTGTGAACCACAAGCGATTTTTATCTGTCATATTGTCATCCTCGCTCTCGCTCATTGCGATCTCCGTAATACCAGCTCTTAGTCAGATCCCAAACCAACTTGCACAGGATTTTGTTGCCGGCAGTGCCCCTTCTCCTGAAGAAGTTGCTCAATTCGAAAAGGACGCGGCGGCTAACCCCAACGACCTCAGGCTCGTTCGCAAGCTCGGAAAAGCATACTTTTTCCAGTTCTTTGACGAGGGAGACCAACCCGCCGTGCCCAAAGCTCAGAAAACGCTCGAACAAGCGCTGACAATAGTAAAGGACGATCCGGAGACGCTCGCCTACCTCGGCTCGCTCCATGTCCTGCGGGCGGTCAGGCTCGAAAAAAACAATCCTGGCCGTCAGAAGGCAAGCTTTGAGAAAGGGTTCGAGCTTGTCAAGCTCGCTGAGAAGCTGGACCCGCGTCATGGAGCCGTCGTGTCGGTCGCGAGCGCTACCTATCTATGGCTTCCCGATTCTTATGGAATGGCGCCGCATGTCGTCGAGATGCTCGAGGGCATGCGAAAGGGTATGGGACCGATGTTCAAGAAATTTGCCCATCACGGCCAGCAGCGTATTCTTCTCACGCTCGGGCAGGCATACGTGAGGACAGGACAAAATGAAAAAGCAGTACCTCTTTTTGAAGAGGCACTTGCCGTAAACACTACGTCTCGCGAGGCGGCGCTTCTGCGGGCCGAGCTAAAGAAACTCGGGAGGTAGTATTTTCGCGGGCGGAGGTGAAGTGATGAAAACTATCATTATTACGGCGGCGTGCCTTTTTCTTTCGGTCGGTGCCATCGCGCAGAACGCAACCCTTGACTCGTATTCGAGAGCTCGCCAGGTGCTTGATCGGGCGGTTGTCGCGTACGGCGGTTTGAATGAGCTGCGTGCGATCGAAAATGTTGTCTTTCGCATCGATGGCGAGACAGTTCACCGCAATCAGAGCAAGCGCACCTTTATGGCCGAGCGTACGTCGTATAAGGCGTCGTTCATTATTGATGCGAAAAACACGCGCTATCGCCAACAGCAAGACGGTCATTATCCTGGTGGATTCAATTGGGTCAACGGATTTGCGATCAACAAGGCCGAAGGGGTGAGTTGGGACATGCTTCGTAAGACGATGAGCACCATCGCGAACCTTCCGCCTGCTAATTTTCGACAACGTTTGCGGTTGTTTCCTCATTTTTTGATCTTAAATGCCATAGACCGTTCGTCGCGGCTGAGACATCTCGGAAGGTCGAATTTTGACGGCCGCGCTCACTCGGTTCTGAGTTTCTCGAATGAGGACGGCCTGGAAATATCGCTTTATATCGACGAAAGGACGAATCTGCTCTCAAAGTACGAGACGCTCGGAACCGATGTCTTCTCAGGCGATGTTGTGACGGAAACCATCTTTACCGGCTACCGCCCGGAAAACGGCCGGATGGTGCCGACAGGGCGACTCGACCGGCGCGGCGGCGAGATAACTAATGACTTTAACATCGTGGATGTTGTCTTTAACGCGGCACTTACGGATGAGAACTTCAAGCCGCCCGAGGGGTTGAGAATGCTTGCCCAGGGACCAGCGGGGGCTGCGAACCCGACCAAATACGCGGAAAACATCTATACGGTCAACGCCGGCGGTTACAACGTGCTGGTTGTCGGATTCAAGGATCATGTTTTCGTCATGGAAGCACCAAATGGTGACGGTACTTCGCGACAGGCCATCGCCGAAGTGAAACGCCTGTTTCCCGGCAAACCGATCAAATACGTCGCTGTGACACACCACCACGACGACCACGCTGGCGGTATTCGCACATACATTGCGGAGGGAGCAACCATCATCGGCCTACCCGGTGAAAGGACCTTTTTTGAAAAAGTTACAAAGAGCGTTTTCACGATCGACCCCGATTCGCTGACCTTAAACCCGCAGCCCCTGAAATGGGAATCGATAACCGGCAGTAAACGAACAATCACCGACGGCGTCACAACCGTCGAACTGATTGATATCGGGCCCGGAGGCCACACCGACGAGATGCTCGTTGCTTATATTCCGGACCAAAGAATGATCTTTCAGGGTGATCTGCTCAATCGTCCAGCGAACGGCGATCCGCCGACGATCAATGCCACCACTGTGCATTTCGCCAAATGGCTCGAATCGAAAAAGTTCCCGGTTGAGCGCGTGATCGGCGTCCATGGCCCGCCGTCGACGATCGAGGAATTGCAGAAGGGCGTCGCAGATCGGAACAAGTCAGAAAATTAGAAGCAGCGACATCAAATTGATTCCCCTTTTTTGGAAGAATCATCCGGTTAAGGCCGTCTAAAAATGGACGGCCGCATTTTTTGCGAACGGAATTTTGTTATTCAAACCGGCTTTGTTTTGTTCAAGACCTCGCAATTGCAATTCGCGTATTCTGGGAACATATTGTTCCAAGGGAAGGTGACTCGAATGAAAATATCTTTGCTTATCTGTACTCTTCTTTTCGTATTATTTCCAGCGGACGCCCGGCTTCAGGGATGTGCCCAGACGACGCCGAGCGAGGCGCCAATGACTGTCACGGCGGAATGGCTTAAGTCGAACATCAGTGATCCCAAGCTTGTCCTATTGCATGTCGGCGTCAAGCCGGAATACGATGCGGGGCATATTCCCGGTGCGTTGTACGTTTCTCTGAACGACCTCTCGGCACCTCAAATAACCGACGGGCTTTCACTTGAGCTGCCAACGGTTGACCAATTAAAGCCAGTACTGGAGAAGTTTGGTATCAGCAACGATTCTCGCATCATCGTCTATTTTGGAAAGGATTGGGTCTC
>CAYSMU010000148.1:0-1953 GCA_964432145.1 uncultured Chloracidobacterium sp. | reverse complement strand
TTTTTGGCCTTGGGGGGAACACATCGATACTAGACGGCGGAATGCCCGCTTGGGTCGCCGCGGGCGGTGCGGTTTCAAAAGATGTAACGACACCGAAGTTGGGCTCGCTGAACATCGCGCGTAACGACAAGCTCGTCGTAAATGCAGACTATGTAAAAGGGAATCTAAAGAAAGACAGCGTCAAGATCGTCGACGCGAGGGCACCGAATTTTTGGGATGGATCGAGCTCGGGTAATATGCCGCGAGCGGGTCGTGTCCCGGGTGCAAAGAACATCCCGTTCTCGACCTATACCGATGAGAACAACAAACTCAAAGACGACGCAACGCTCAGAAAGATGTTCACCGACGCGGGGATAAGGCCTTATGATGATGTCATTACATACTGTCACATCGGCCAGCAGGGAACGGTCGCTTATTTTGCTGCGAAGAAGGCGGGCCTCAAGGTCGCCCTATATGATGGCTCATTTCAGGAATGGAGTCGCCTTGCCGACACGCCGGTCGAGAACCAGACCGGTGGCGTCGCGGTTCCGCGAATGTCGCTCACCTCGCCCGAGTGGGTCGAAATGCACTCGAACGATGCGAATGTTCGCGTTATCGACGTTCGACAGAATGTTTACGATTACTTCGCGGGTCACGTGCCGAACTCTGTTTACCTGTCGGATTCTGCGATGAGATTCCCGTTCGAGGGCTACCCAACGCAGTATCCCGAGACATTTATGGTCGGCCAGCTTTTCTCGCGAGCAGGGGTTAAAAAAGCGGATCGTGTCGTTCTCTATTCCGACGGCGATAATGTGCTCGGTGCAACGATGGTCGCTTACCTGCTTGAACGCATCGGCCACGGCGATATCGCGATCATAGACGGCGGTTGGCGAGACTATTCCACGTCGCACAAGACCGCGCAGGAATACCCGCAATACAAGCCGGCTCCATACGATGGTCTCGATAACCGCGGTGTTCGAGCGACTCTCGACGATGTTAAGGCGGCGATCGGCAAGGAGGTGAAATTTATCGATGCCCGCCCACCAAACGTCTATCGCGGCGACGTCAAGACCTGGGTGCGGAACGGTCACATTCCGGGTGCATACAATATTCCCTGGAAATCGCTGGTCGAGGAGAATAACTCGCACAAATTCAAGTCGCTCGCCGATCTGAAAGTGATCTTTGCCGCAAAAGGCTTTAAGGAAACTGACGACATCATCGTCTATTGCGGCACCAGCCGCGAGGCGAGTATCGAGTACTTTGTGCTAAAACATCTGCTGAAATTTCAGAAGGTCAGGCTCTACGAAGGTTCGTGGGCCGAATACTCCAATCATTCGGCGTTGACGGTTGAAACCGGGCCAGGCAGATAGTTCCAACAAAAGAACGAGGTAATTATGAATCGTGATTTTCGCGAGTCTTTTCCAGCTGCGCGCCTTGGGACATATCTAAACAGCGCTGCTATCGGACCATTGTCGACGGAGACGATCAAAGCCGTCACAACGCAGCTCGAAGATGTGGCTAATAACGGCTCGGAGAACATTTGCGAATGGCTTAAGACAAAGCAGCGCGTTCGCGATTTGGTCGCGTCGATGCTCGGAGCTGCTGCGAACGACATTGCGTTCACCAGAAACACGTCGGACGGCCTATGTGCTGTGGCCGCCGGGCTAAAGTGGAACCCGGGCGACAACATTGTATCTTTCGCCAATGAATTTCCCGCTAATTACTACCCATGGAGAACAGTCAGCGACCGCCACGGCGTCGAACTACGGCTTTGCCGGGAAGTTAACGGCCGTATGGATATTGAGGAGTTGTTATCGTTGATCGATCACAGAACAAGGATCGTTGCGGTCAGTGCAGTACAGTACTCGTCTGGTTTCAGGCTCGACCTCGAGCGGATCGGCCGGCTCGTACGTCAATTCGATGCCTTGTTTGTAGTTGATATCATTCAGGCCTTCGGAGCCATGCCTCTCGATC
>CAYSMU010000147.1:0-7375 GCA_964432145.1 uncultured Chloracidobacterium sp. | reverse complement strand
ATCCCAACAGATCCAACCGATTTTATTGACGGCATTTCGACAATCGCCCTCAATGGCGACCTGATGTCGCAGGCTGGCATCGGCATCCACATCTACACTTGCAACAAAGGCATGGGCGACCGTTATTTTTACAATGCCGACGCTGAAATGCTGATCGTGCCCGAGATGGGCAGGCTCGGTTTCCTTACCGAACTTGGTGCCCTGCAGGCAGGAGCGGGCGAGGTCGTCGTCATTCCGCGCGGCGTTCGGTTCAAAGTCGAGCCGCATCCTGACGACAAACAGAGTCGCGGCTATATCTGCGAGAATTACGGCTCCCATTTCAAACTGCCCGACCTCGGCCCGATCGGGGCAAACGGACTTGCAAATCCGCGTGATTTCGAGACGCCAGTCGCTTGGTACGAAGACAGCGAAGGCACGTTCGAACAGGTCGCTAAATTCGGTGGAAACCTGTGGTCGTGTGAGATCGGCCATTCGCCGCTCGACGTCGTTGCGTGGCACGGCAACTATGCCCCGTACCGCTACGATCTGCGGCGGTTCAATACGATCGGCTCGATCTCATTCGATCATCCTGATCCCTCTATCTTTACGGTTTTGACGAGCCCGTCCGGCGAGGCCGGCGTCGCAAATTGCGATTTTGTGATCTTCCCAGACCGCTGGCTTGTCGGCGAAGATACCTTCCGCCCGCCGTGGTACCACCGCAACTATATGTCCGAATATATGGGCCTGATCTACGGCCAATACGACGCCAAGGAGGAGGGATTTGTCCCCGGAGGCGGTTCGCTCCACAATCAAATGTCCGCTCACGGCCCGGACCTCGATGCGTTCGAAAAGGCGTCGAACGCCGACCTCAAGCCGCAGAAGCTTGAAGGCACTATGGCATTTATGTTTGAATCGCGGTACATCATCCGTCCGACAAAATTCGCGATGGATTGTGCCGAGCTGCAGCTTGAGTATTCAGAGGTTTGGCAAGGACTGAAGAAGAATTTCTCAAAATAGGAACTTATAGTCATGTCGGTCATGAGAGGCTTCTTTCAATAGGGTGGGATCGAGGCCCCAAGGGCTTAAAATAAGTGTTCTGGAAAATGTAATAAGTACGTGGAGAGCACCCTGACAAAATTCCTCGCATCCCCGGATAAAGGAGACGTTTCGGCCCTGCTGGTGCGACCTGAGAATGCCTCGCATTTGCTCGTGCTGGGACATGGTGCAAGCACCAATATGCATCATGCGACAATGCAGGCGATCGCTGAGGGGCTCGCTGAAGAGGGAATTGCGACATTTCGGTATAATTTTCCGTACTCTGAAAATGGCCGCGGGCGTAATTCGACGGAAACATGTGTCGCGACTGTCCGTTCGGCCGTCGCTGCGGCAAAAAAAGCAGCTCCCGATTTACCCTTGCTCGCAGGCGGTCATTCTTTTGGTGGCCGTATGACGACCACGGCCCAATCGCAGGAACCTCTCGAAAACGTGCAGGCCTTGATCCTGTTTTCGTTTCCGCTACACGCGCCAAATCGCCCCAACGATTCGCGCGCTGAGCATTTAAGGGCTATAAAGATCCCGATGCTATTCCTGACCGGCACTCGCGACGCACTAAACGACCTGACATTGTTTCGGCCCGTTGTCCAAAAGCTTGGAAAACATGCGACGCTGCACCTGCTCGATACGGCCGATCACAGCTATAAGATCCTGAAAAAGACGCGGAAGTCGGCAGAAGATGTCTTTTTAGAAATGGCCCGCACAACGCGCGAATGGGTGAGCGAGCTTTGATCTTTCTTTATTTCGCTTCGGCAGTTTTGTATTAGAATCTTCGGATGAGAAATATTCTATTGAACGCAGTCATACTAGTCGTTTTTGCGTTATCGGTTGCCGCCCAAAAGCCGTCGCAAAGTCCTGCCGACGCCCCATTCCTGATGGAGATCGAAGATGTTTTCCCGATCGCCGGTATCGGCAGTGTAGCCACGGGAAAGGTAGAGCGGGGCAAAATCAAGTTGGGCGACGCTGTCGAGCTCGTCGGTATTAAAACATCAAAGACCGCTACGGTCTCACGGATCGATGCCTTTGGCCGCGCACTCCAAGAGGCGGCGGCCGGAGAAAAGATCGGTGTTGTACTTCGCGGTGTCGACAAGGGTGACTTGGTGCGCGGCCAGCTTATTGTAAAGCCCGGCAGCGTCAAAACATACACTCGATTTCAGGCAACAATGGACATGACCGACGCTAAGGACGGCGGCCGAAGGACACCAATCACGTCCGGGTTCAGGCCTCAGGTTTTCTTTCGAACGGTCGGTTTCTCCGGAACACTGACGCTCGCAGGTGGACGACAAAGTGCCGCGGCAGGTGAAAAAGCTATATTGATCGATATCGAGTTGATCGAACCTGCCGCTATCGAGCCTGACTCAAAATTCTCACTCCGTGAGGGCGGCCGCACGATCGCGACCGGCAAGATCACAGGCCTTACTCCGCAAAAATAATGTGCAGAAACATAAAAACACTTTTCAATTTTGATCCGCCGGCAACGACCGACGAGGTCCAAGCTTCGGCGATCCAGTTCGTTCGAAAGCTTTCCGGCTTCAATAAACCGTCGAAAGCGAATGAGGAGGTTTTCTACCTTGCCGTAGAGCGTGTCGCAGCCGCAGCGCAGGAGATGCTTAATTCTCTCGTCACCAATTCTCCGCCGCGTGACCGAAAGGTTGAGGCCGCGAGGGCACGTGAACGTGCCGCGATCCGATTCGCAAAGCCGTAGTAGGTATTCTCTTCATTCTGGAACTTTCAATTCTCGGGATTCGTTCTATCTGAAAAGCCATGAATAAAGACGAGATCCTTGATCGAATCAGTCGAGGCAGAACCGACCTCGTTTTTGACCTGCTAGCACTCCCGGACTGGCCATCCATACTACACGAGCGAACCGTCAAGCCGCTTCAGTGGTTTGTCTATTACAACGATACTACGGCCCTGAAGGCAGTGTTGACCGCGGGCGGTAATCTGACCAGCCTTGATCTGAGCGAAGAACTTGGCAACGCCGCGTTCTTTGGCCATTGGAAAGTCGCAGACTTTTTGATCTTCCATAGTGCTGATGTTAACTGGGCCGTTAGTGAAACGGGCGAGACTCCTCTCCATAATGCTCTCTGCAAGGCGGGCAGGCCATACTACCTAAACGTCATAAAGCTATTGGTGGAAAACGGAGCAAATGTTAACGCCAAGACCATCCCCGGAAAGGAAACCGGCGCATACATGCGCGACGTCCGCACAAAGGGTGAAACACCACTTCATCGTGCCGCCGCATACGGTGACGAAGCGATGATCGCTTATCTTCTCGAACATGGTGCCGACCGTACAGCAAGGGATGCAAATGGCGATTCCCCTCTTACATGGGCGAGCGAACACCTTCGGCCGGGCTCGATATTAAAGCTGCTGATTTTCCCGCCGCACAGTATCAGCGACGCCGGTGCCTCACAGATCACCAGCGATCACGGATGCGGCTGGGGAACCGGTATGGATCGAAAGTTTTTGGGTGACTACATTCCGGAGAGCAAAGACAATGCCGATCGAAGTTAAGGGAATGACGCCGCTGATCCAGGTATTCAACATGCCGCGATCACTGGCGTTTTACCGCGACATTTTGGGTTTTCAGGTTATCGGCGATTCGGGCAGCGGCGATGATTCAAGCTGGGTCTGGCTTAAGCTCGGAAACGTTGAATTAATGCTCAATGACCAGTATGAGCCAGAGCAGGTACCGTCCGCGCCGCCGGCCGAACGGACGAGATGGCACGGCGATACATGTCTATATTTTGCTTGTCCGGACGTCGATGCGGCTTATGAAATGCTCAAGTCAAAAGGGGTAGAGCTCGGACCACCCTCTATTGCGCCATATGGAATGAAGCAATTGTATATTAGCGACCCGGATGACTATAGCATTTGCTTTCAATGGAGCACGGACAATGGTTGACCTCTGGGAAAAGTCCCTGTTTCATTTGGAGCATGGAAATTTTTCGGCTCTTGAGGATGATCTAGGCGGCCCGGAAGGGTTTGACCGCCAGATCGTCGCCTTTCATGCGGCCGGCAAATTTGATGGACAAAGCGACATGCTCGCCGAAGCCCTTACCTGTGCGTGTATGCTCGGACGAACCGAAACTGCCCGATACCTGATCGAAAGCGGTGTTGACCCGTACGCCGGAATGAAAACATGGCTGGCCGGCCCGCACTACGCCGTTAGCGGCGGTCACATCGATACCGTTCGTATGCTGATCGATGCGGGGATCTCACTTGAGGTGAAGAATCTGCACGGCGGCACGTTGCTCGGCCAGGCACTTTGGTCAATGGTAAACGAACCGAAACCAGAACACGCACTGATAATCGAGAACCTTATACTTGCCGGAGCAACCGTTGAAGATGGAACGCTCGAATGGTGGCAAGCACAAGATGTACCCGATAATACGACAAAGGCTCAGGTCAGCCGGACATTAATGAGATCGGCCGACTTTAACGAACGGCTCGATGCGGCGAAGCAGGTCGTAAAGGACGCCGAATCGAGTGGTTCTAAACGAGCACTGGCGGACTCGCTAAAAAACCTCGGTAACATACTGCGTCGACCGCCATTTTTGCGGCGCGCAGCAAATGAAGTATACGCGCGAGCCGCGGAGTTGTATCGCGACCTAGGGTTGCCGCTCGAGGAGGCATGGGTTAAACGTCACATCGGAATCATCTACGAGTACGCCGGGGATCTTACCAAAGCCGAAAGGTATTATGACGAGTCGCTCGAGCTTTTCCGACAAAATGCGGGTGACGATAACTCAAACTACGCAAACACGGTGCGCTATCCGGCAGTGATCAAAAACCGCGTCGGCAAACGTGATGAATCGGCCGCACTATGGGAGGAGGCCGTTAGACGGTATGACGAGATGCGCCAGCCGGTTGGCGTGGCTGAGGGGGCGGCATGGTTGACGATCTTCGCGATCGAAAAGGGCGACATGCCCCTTGCGAATGACTGGTTTGAGAAGGCCGAAACTGCCGCCTCCGCAGCAAACGATCCGGATACTGACATATTCGTCGCCGAAGTGAGATCAAGATTTGAGTCCGCCAAAAAACCAAACTAGAGCCCCTTGATGGATTGATCAGTCACGGTGCACAATAGTTTACACCGTGAAATTTCGTGACGAACTTAAATGGATAATTCCGCTCGTAGCGGTTTGCTTTATTGTCTTCGCGAACGCGGTAGGCGGTGACTTCGTCTACGATGACACTCGCCAGATCGTCCGAAACACCCTGATCCAGGACAATTCGCTGCTGTGGAAAGCTCTGACCTCGGACGTATGGGCATTCAAAGGTGACGGCACTCAGGCCGCAAGCAACTACTGGCGGCCGACGTTTACTCTTTGGAATATCATCTGTTTCCGTCTCTTCGGAATGAGCCCGGCAGGTTGGCATGTCGCGAATATCATTCTGCATAGCGGCGTGTGCGTCCTGGCATTTTCTCTGCTAAGGCATTGGGCATTTCCCGCAGCGATCGCATTCTCGATCGCGCTGTTGTTCGCGGTGCATCCCGTACATGTTGAGTCGGTCTCCTGGATCGCGGGTTCGCCCGATCTGTTATTTTCGCTCTCGTTCCTCGGATCCCTTTTTTTCGCTACCAAGTATCGCCGATCGAGAACGACCAATCATTTGATAATGACGGTCCTGCTGTACGCAGTTTCGCTCGGGGCAAAGGAGATCGGCATTCTATGCTTGCCGATCTATTACTTTGTACTTGCCGACGGCGACGATGAAGAAGGCTCAAAAAAGCATAAGCCAGGAACGAACAATTCGATTCTACTTGTGTTGGGCTCCGTGGCGGCATTGTACTTCATCCTTCGCTGGGCTGTCCTTGGGGCCGTATCGCGGCCGCCGGATGACGCGGTCGTTCTCGGTAACGCGATCTTAAGCGTGCCGTCGATGTTTGCATTCTATCTTCGACAGCTAGTGTTTCCGGTATCGATGGCCATTAACTACCCGATATCTCCGGTCGCTCAAATCGACGTCCTTAATTTCGTGCTGCCACTCGTTATCTCGCTGGCGGTCCTCGGCGGTCTCGCATATTTGGCAAAAACATCGTCAAGATCTCGATTAGCGATTGCGATCTTCCTTTTACCCTTGATCCCGGCGATGAACGCAACTGCCTTTATCTCTGAGCAGATCGTCCACGACCGTTACCTTTATTTGCCCCTCCTCGGTGCTTTAATGATACTGGTGCCCTTGGTCGGCAGGGTACTCATCAGCCGCGACGTCTTGATCGGAAGCTGTGTCATTTCAGCGATGCTGGCTTTCCAGACATTTAGATACAACAGTGCGTGGGCCAATGAGCTTGCTCTCTGGTCGTGGACCGCTCAGGTCGACAGCTCGTCGTTCACGGCAATGCAGCTCGGCAGCGCACTTGGCGACGCAGGCAGGATCGATGATTCGATACGGGCATATTCTGCAGCAATCGAGAAACGACCGTCCTTCCGTGGCTATCTCGGACGGGGACGCGGTTACCTTTCTGCCAAACAATATGCGAATGCAGAAAGGGACCTCGCCGCCGCACTCTCGATGCCCAAGGAAAGACAAGAGGCATACGCTCTCTACCAGGCGTACGAGGCACTCGGGATCGCATTTAGCGAGCAGAGGAAATTTGACGAGGCAGTAAGGCTCTTCCGCAGCGGGCGCACTGAGCTCCCGATCTACTCAGCCGCGCTCACCGAAAAGCTGGCCGTCGTGCTCTATCAGGCGGGCCAAAAGGACGACGCATTGCGCGAACTCGAAGGTGCCCAGGCACAAGCGCGTCGAGAACTGCTTCCTGAGTCAAAAAGCATCTTCCTTCGCCTGGGAATGCTCTACAGCGAACAAGGGCGAAGGAACGAAGCTCGTGCCTCGTTGGATGAATACCTAAGGCTGACCGCTTCGATAAACGACAAGAATACGGCCGCATCAAGGAATCAGGCCGCAAAACTACTAGAGAGCTTGAGGTAGTCTTAGAAAAAGCATGGGTGCAGCTACACTTAGAGAACGCATTTATTCGATCGATCTGCTTCGCGGGGTTGTGATGATGATCATGCTGATCGATCACACGCGGGATTTCGTCCACGCCGGTGCGATGCAATTTGACCCGACGGACCTGTCAAAGACGAATGTCGCTCTCTTCTTTACGCGCTGGATAACCCACTACTGTGCCCCCATCTTTGTCTTTCTTGCCGGCACGAGCATATTTCTGCAAAAGCTGAATGGAAAGAGCAGCACCGAGCTTTCCTGGTTCTTGTTGACTCGCGGACTTTGGCTGATCCTTTTGGAATTTACCGTTGTACGTTTCGGTATTGTATTCAACCTTGATTATCAAGCGTCCTTCGGAATGGTGCAGGTGATCTGGGCGATC
>CAYSMU010000146.1:0-7386 GCA_964432145.1 uncultured Chloracidobacterium sp. | reverse complement strand
CAGTTTCAATATGGAAACGACAATTAATAACAGCCGCGTATTCTCGTTTTTGTTCGCACGGAACCGAAGATCTCGCGAAAGATTTCGATACATTTTCACGTGAAAACTCGTGGTGGTTAGACGATTATGCACTCTTTGTCGTGCTAAAGGAGTCGCATGATCAAAAACCATGGTACGAGTGGGGCGAGCCGTTGAGGCTCCGAGAGCGGTCGGCGCTCGACGGAGCTCGATCACAATTCGCCCGGCACATCGATGTTGAGAGGTTTACTCAGTTTCTTTTCTTTCGGCAATGGGTCGCCCTAAAACGATATGCAAACAAAGCTAACGTCCTGATCATGGGTGATCTGCCGATCTTCGTCGCTCTCGACTCAGCAGACGTTTGGTGCAACCAGTCGCAGTTCAAGCTTAACCCAGATTGTTCACCGGCCGTAGTTGCAGGGGTGCCGCCCGATCATTTTTCAAAGACGGGCCAATTGTGGGGTAACCCGATCTACGACTGGGAAGCGATGATGGCAGATGACTTCGGATGGTGGACGGCTCGAGTCGCCCACTGTTTTCGAACGGCAAATGCCCTTCGGTTAGACCATTTCATCGGTTTTGTAAGGAATTGGGAGATCCCGGGCGGCTCCGACACTGCCGAGCATGGCGCGTGGCGAAGCGTGCCGGGCCGGGAACTCTTTTTGACCCTAAAGAGGCGTTTAGGAAATCTGCCGCTTATTGCCGAAGACCTTGGGTCGGTCACACCAGAGGTCGAAGAGCTGCGGGATTCATTTGGCTTCGCAGGAATGAAGATACTTCAGTACGCGTTCGGCGGTGACGCCAATAATAGGGATTTGCCGCATAATTTCATAAGAAACTCCGTCGTATATACCGGCACGCACGATAACGATACGATCGTGGGTTGGTATAAGACCGTTCCAAAAGCGGTAAAGGATCATCTGAAAAAGTATCTCTCCGCGCCCGCCCGCGAAGTACACTGGGATATGATCCGGGCAGCCATGGCCTCGGTCGCGAACACGGCGATCATTCCGGTTCAGGATCTGCTGGGTCTCGGAAGCGACGCCCGAATGAATGTGCCGGCAACTGAGTCGGGAAATTGGGAATGGCGCTTAAACGACGGCGAGCTGAATAACGAGATCGGGGACCGACTGCTCGACCTGTCAAGACTTTACGGGCGCACCGATCACGGCTGACAAACCCGGGAATCGAGGCCCGGTATTTCCTTGACTTAAATCCCGATTTCGCGTACAACTTTAGCAGTTTCATATAGATAACTCAGGACAAGTCGATAGTTAGTTCGCTGTTTTATGGCATCTGATCTGGTTTCGATTCAACGCCGCGGCTTTGGCCAGACGATGCGAAAGGACACATGGTGGGTCGCGCCTATGCTGACGTTCCTCGGTCTGGGGGCATTTGTCGTCTATTCGACATGGGCGGCATTTCAGGGTGATCACTACACGTTCGGAAACTATCTTTCACCGTTTTACTCACCGGAGATCTTCGGCGATTCTCCGCACTCTCTCTTTGGGCCGAAGCCGGGTTGGATACCGGCGTGGCTGCCGTTCTCGCCCGCATTGCTGATACTTTGGGCTCCGGGTGGATTTCGGTTCACGTGTTATTACTATCGCGGAGCCTACTACAAGTCGATGTGGGCCGATCCTCCGGCGTGCGCGGTCGGTGAACCGCGGCATAATTATCGCGGCGAACGGAAGTTCCCTCTTATAATTCAAAACATCCATCGGTATTTTCTCTATCTTGCGATTCCGTTTCTGTTCTTTCTTGCGTACGACGCATGGACCGCAATGTGGTTCCTCGGCCCCGATGGAAAGCAGCACTTCGGCGTTGGCGTGGGCACGATCATTTTGACTGCAAATGTCGTCTGCCTAGGACTTTATACGTTCAGTTGTCATTCGCTGCGACATATTGTTGGCGGTGTTTACGACGTACTATCGAATCGCCCGATGCGTCAAAAAGCCTATTCCTGCGTCAGCGGATTGAATAGACGGCACATGCTGTTCGCGTGGATCAGTTTGTTTGTAGTTGGTTTTTCAGATATTTACGTGCGGATGTGCTCGATGGGTTTTTGGACAGACCTCAGATTGTTTTGATGAATGATTACCCGACATTTGAACACGACGTGATCGTTATCGGTGCCGGCGGCGCCGGTTTAAGGGCCGCCATCGAAGCATCCGCCCACGGTGTCAGCGTCGGCCTGATCTGTAAATCGCTGCTCGGCAAGGCTCATACCGTCATGGCCGAGGGCGGCATGGCCGCGGCGATGGGCAACGTCGATGACCGCGACAATTGGAGAGTCCATTTTGCCGATACGATGCGCGGCGGCCAGTACGTCAACAACTGGCGAATGGCCGAGCTTCACGCCAAGGAAGCACCCGATCGCGTTAGGGAACTTGAGGCTTGGGGTGCGGTTTTTGACCGCACGAAAGACGGGAAGATCCTTCAAAGAAACTTTGGCGGACATCGGTATCCCAGGTTAGCTCATGTCGGTGACCGGACCGGTCTCGAACTGATCCGCACGCTTCAGGATCACGGGATCCATCAGGGTATCGAGGTCTATATGGAGGTCACGGTTCTCTCGCTGCTCAAGGACGGCGACCGCGTGGTCGGCTGCCTGGCGTACGAACGTGAACACGGACGATTCCGCGTTTTTAAGTGCAAGGCCTTGGTGCTTGCAACCGGCGGTGTCGGGCGAGCATATAAGATCACTTCAAATTCGTGGGAAGGGACGGGCGACGGCCACGCTCTTGCGTATGACGCCGGAGCCGAGCTCATCGATATGGAATTCATTCAATTCCATCCCACGGGAATGGTATGGCCGCCGAGCGTTCGGGGCATCCTGGTGACCGAAGGCGTGCGCGGGGAAGGCGGAGTCCTCAAGAATAGTGAAGGCCACCGGTTCATGTTCGATGACGTCCCGGACAACTACAAGGACCAGACTGCCGATAATGAAGAAGAGGGCTGGCGATACGTCACGGGCGATAAGAATGCCCGGCGGCCACCCGAACTGTTGACTCGCGACCATGTCGCGCGATGCATTATCCGGGAGGTCAAGGCGGGCCGCGGATCACCCCACGGCGGAGTCTTTTTGGACATCGCGTGGATAAAGGAAAAGATCCAGAATGCACCCGAGCATATTAAGAAGAAGCTGCCGTCGATGTATCACCAGTTCATGCAGCTTGCGAATCTTGATATAACGACGACACCGATGGAGGTCGGACCGACGACACACTACATCATGGGCGGCATCCGCGTCGATGCGGATACTCAGGCCTCGACCGTGCCGGGCTTGTTCGCTGCGGGCGAATGTGCCGCGGGAATAAACGGAGCCAACCGTCTCGGGGGAAATTCGCTCTCCGACCTTATCGTATTTGGCAAGCGAGCGGGCGAGTACGCCGCTAAGTTTGCAATGGAAAATGGAGCGGGGACGGTCGATCAGTCACAGATCGAGGCGAAAGCCAAAAGTGCTATCGAACCCTTTGAGCGAGAAGGGGGCGAGAATCCATTCGCAATTCAGAGTGATCTGCAGAACCTGATGCAAGGCCATGTCGGCATCGTCCGGACGCACGATGAAATGATCGAAGCTCTGAACGGACTCGATGTACTGAAGAGCCGAGCGGCCAAGACATTTGTACCGGGCAACGTTGATTTCAATCCTGGCTGGCACACGGCCCTTGATCTTCATAATTTGCTGACGGTCAGCGAGGCGATCACAAGGGCGGCGATCGAACGGAAAGAGAGCCGCGGCGGCCACTTTCGGGATGACTATCCTGGAAAAGATCCGGAGTTTGCAAAGTTCAATTACGCTCTGAAGAAGGGTGACAGCGGCGGAATGGAGATCAGGCAATTGCCGATCCCGGACATGCCGGATTATTTGAAAGAAGTGATCGAGGAAATGGGGTAAGGTCAACGCGTTCGCGTGTGACATTGGGCCGAGAGATTAACGCCAGTAGGCGTACTCTTACATATGAAGAAAGCGACTTTCAGCATCAGACGCGGCGGACGCGAAACGGCCGAGATGATCGATTATCAGACCGAGGTAACCGAGGGCATGGTAGTTCTCGACGCCGTCCATCAGATCCAGGCCGAATCGGCACCTGATCTCGCATGTCGATGGAATTGCAAGGCAGGGAAATGCGGCTCGTGTTCGGCTGAGATCAACGGTATGCCAAAGCTGATGTGCATGACGCGGCTCGACACTATCCCATTGGACAAGCCCGTAACGATCGAGCCGATGCGTGCGTTTCCGCCTGTCAAAGACCTGATAGCGGATGTGTCGTGGAACTATGAGGTAAAGAAACGAATAAAGAAGTTCAAGCCTCGTAAGCCCGATGCTGAGGACGGCACCTGGCGTATGCAGCAGTCGGACATTGACCGCGTGCAGGAGTTTCGCAAGTGTATCGAGTGCTATCTGTGCCAGGACGTTTGCCATGTCCTGCGAGATCATAGTAAGCATGAGGAGTTCATCGGTCCGCGATTTCTGGTCTATTCGGCTGCTCTCGAAATGCATCCGCTCGATACCGAGAACCGCACCGAAGACCTCAAGGACCTCTTTGGCATAGGCTACTGCAATATCACCAAGTGCTGTACAAAGGTGTGTCCGGAACACATAACGATCACGGATAATGCTATTATTCCGCTAAAGGAGCGGGTTGTGGACGAGCATTATGACCCGCTGAAGAAGCTCGTAAAATTGTTTAGGAAAAAGTAAAAATGTTCGAGCTAAAAAAACTGTCGCCGGACGCCATTCCGGCCGCACTCGAAAAGGCTAATCGTTATAGGCTGCTTAATGAACCGGGCGCCGCGGAAAGTATTTATCTGGATGTGTTGGAGATAGATCCCGATAATCAAGACGCGTTAAAGAACATTGTGCTCGCGATGAGTGATCGGTTTGGAAAGGACTACGCTATCGGTGATGCACGCGTGACGGAGTACCTGATGCGGATCCACGGCGACTACGAGCGGACATACTATTCGGGCATCATGTACGAGCGGCGAGCGAAGGCCACATTGGCAAAAGGCGGCATCGGAGCGTACGAATTGTTTCGTCAGGCAATGGAGTGTTTCGAGACGGCCGAGGCAATGAGGCCTGCTGGAAATGACGACTCGATCCTGAGATGGAACGGCTGTGCGAGGGTCATCGTCCGCAATAACCTGAAGCCGCGTGATATGCCGCATGACTTTCTTGAGTAAGCGGGGTTGCAACGGGCGCGCTGTTGTGACATATTTTATTCGCTGTTAAAAGGCGAGGACCTTATTAAACAAACTCTTTGAGGAGACATTACTATGGCAGGTAAATTTGAGATCAAGGCTGGTAAGACCGGCAAGTTTCGTTTCAACCTAAAGGCCAGCAATGGCCAGATCATCCTGACGAGCGAAGCGTACGAGTCGCGTTCGGCAGCCGTTAAGGGTATTACTTCCGTGAAGAAGAACGCGGGCAATGACAAGCGCTTCGAACGCAAGACCGCGAAAGACGGCTCGCCGTATTTTGTTATGAAGGCTGCTAATGGCGAGCCTATTGGCAAGAGCGAAATGTACAAGACCGTCAAGTCCATGGAAAATGGTGTGGCCTCGGTGGGCAAGCACGCTCCCGACGCTCCTGTCGTTGATGCCGAGGCAAAAGCAGCGGCCAAACCGGCGGCGAAGCCCGCAGCTAAGGCTGCCGCGAAACCGGCTGCCAAAAAGCCGGCCGCCAAGAAGGCTCCTGCTAAGAAGGCTCCTGCTAAGAAGGCGGCCCCGAAAAAGGCTGCAAAAAAGAAGTAATCAGTTGACGAATATACTATGGACCGGATGTAGCCCGAGCAGATGCTTGGGCTATTATTTTGAGATATGCAGCAAAAAAGAGTACGGCTCGGCATTGAGCGATTGTTGAACGAAAAGGCCGACGTTATTAAGAGCCAGCGAATCGGCTTGGTGTGCAATCAAGCGTCGGTCTTACCCGACAGTTTTGTTCACGCGGCGGATGCATTTTACGGCCGGGACGATTTTCAGCTTACAACGCTGTTCGGCCCGCAGCATGGTATTCGCGGCGACGTCCAGGACAACATGATCGAGACACCGCACTCGATGGACGAGCGTACGGGCCGAATGGTCTATTCGCTTTACAGCGAAACGCGCGAACCGACAGAGGAGATGGTTCGCGAAATTGACACGTTCGTGATCGATCTGCAAGACGTCGGCTGTCGTATTTATACATTCGTCTACACAATGGCGAACTGCATGCGTGCCGCCAAGAAGTTCGGCAAGAAGGTGGTCGTTTGCGACCGGCCAAATCCGATCAACGGTAACGCGATCGAAGGTAACATAACCGAGCACGAGTTCAAGTCCTTCGTCGGTCAGTTCGAGTTGCCGACACGGCACGGCATGACGATCGGCGAACTCGCAAAGATATTCAACGAGCAGTTCGGTATCGGCTGCGAACTCGAGGTCGTCGAGATGGATGGCTGGAGCCGGGATATGTGGTGGGACCAAACCGGCCTGCCGTGGATCATCCCAAGTCCGAACATTCCGACCGCGGAAACCTGCACCGTTTTTCCCGCAACGGTCCACATCGAGGGCACCGAACTCTCTGAAGGCCGAGGCACAACGAAACCTTTCGAACTTAACGGTGCTCCATTCATCGATCCGTACGATTGGGTAAGAGCCCTGGACGAATATGGGTTTGAGGGCGTGAAGTTTCGTCACGTTTTCTTTCGACCGACATTCCAAAAATGTGCCGAGCGAACGTGTGGCGGCGTCCAGATACATGTGACCGACCGCGAGGCGTTCACGCCAGTGATCGTCGGCATCGCGATGATCAAAACGGCTTACGACCTTTACACCGACAAATTTGAATGGAAACGCAATCCGTACGAATATGTGTTTGATCAAAATCCGTTCGATGTCGTTAGCGGAACCGACAAGATCCGCAAGCAGATCGAGGCAGGCCAGTCACTCGAGGCGATCAGCTCCGGCTGGCAGGATGGTCTACAAATTTTCAAAGATCAACGAAAGCAATATCTGCTTTACTGAAACTAGTCACCGCTACGGTTCTGCCGCATCGCATCCAGAACTTTCAGGCCTCGCGGTGAGAGGCGGTAGCCCGGCCGAAGGCTTTCGGTCAAACCAAGAGCTTTTAGTTTCCTTACCCACGGTTTGAAACGCGGTATGTCCAGACCTATCTGCCCGGCAAGGATCGCTGCGTGGGTATTGGGCTGGTCGTGGATCATTTGCAGATAAAGCTGCGTCCAGTTTCCTCGCTTGCTGCCTGCGTCGAGTTTGCGAAGTTTGGAGATAATGTCGGCGATCTCGTCGGCAGATAGATCGGCTTGCCGGCGAAGCTCTTTACGCGGATCCTCGCCGGCGAAACGAACCGCGATGCGATAGATCTCA
>CAYSMU010000145.1:0-7445 GCA_964432145.1 uncultured Chloracidobacterium sp. | reverse complement strand
CACTGGTTCGAAATGAGTTGGTGATATCGTTCCAATATGACTTCCCCGCTTGATCCGTTCATTCCGGTGCCCGATGTTAGCGAGCGTTTCGAGATCAGGATCGCGGCCCCGTCGGCATTAGTAATGCGGGTGGCGTATGAATTTGACATGCAGTCGATCTGGCTGATCCGTTCCATTATCCTGGCTCGAAAATTCATTCTGGGCGGGACTCCCGAGCCTCGCAGATCAATCGGCATCGTCGAGGAAACCCGCAGCCTCGGTTGGGGGACCTTGATCGAAGAAGCGGATCGTCTGCTCGTTTGCGGAGCTGCCTGTCAACCGTGGCTCGGCGATGTGAAGTTCACGCCGATCCTGGCAGACCAATTTGCCGAGTATAGAATGCCTGATCAGGTCAAGATCGCTTGGTCGCTTGAAACCGTTGAAGTCGAGTTAAATACGACCCGATTGGTCCACGAGGTCCGGGCGGCCGCAACCGACTCCGACGCCCGACGCAAGTTTTTGCGCTATTGGCGTTGGGCGCGATTCGGGATCATCGCGATCAGACTGCTCTTGCTCCCCGCGATCCGCCGCAATGCCGAACGGGAATGGAGATCCCGATCCGGCATTACGTAAGTGATATTTACGAGCCACCGGTTAACTGATTGGCACGCTCGAACTATCCTTTTACACAGATCACCTGCTTTAGCTCAGCAATGACCTCGACGAGGTCGGACTGGGCACGCATGACTTCCTCGATGTCCTTGTAGGCACCGGGGATCTCATCGACAACACCTCGGTCCTTGCGGCACTCGACTCCGGCGGTCTGTCGTTCGAGGTCTTCGCGGGTGAATCGGGATTTTGCCTTCGTACGCGACATTTTACGGCCCGCACCGTGTGAGCAGGAGTTGAACGACATCGGGTTTCCTAGCCCGCGGATGATGAATGATTTCGCTCCCATCGAACCCGGAATGATGCCGAAACGGCCTTCCTCAGCGTTGATCGCACCCTTTCGGGTAACGAAAACGCTGTCGCCGAAGTGCTCTTCGCTGGCGACATAGTTGTGATGGCAGTTTACGCGGACCTCAGGCTCCCACGTTTCCTGGCCATTGAACATTCGGTTGAATGAGCGGATCAGGCGATCCATCATTACCTCGCGGTTTCGCATTGCGTAACGCTGCGACCAATCGACATCGTGCCAATACGCCTTGAACTCTTCCGTGCCCTGAATGAAGTAGGCTAGGGCAGGGTCGGGAAGCGTGTTTAGATCGTGGAGAGATTTCGCCGTCGCGATGTGTCGCATTGCGACCTCGTTACCGATGTTTCGCGAACCCGAATGCAGCATCAGCCAAACGTTGTCCTCGGTATCAAGGCAGACCTCGATAAAATGATTTCCGCCGCCGAGCGTACCGAGCTGTTTCATCGCCTTACGCTTACGGTCCTGAACTCCCGGATGAAGCTGGTCGAATTCTGCCCAGCCTTCCCATTCGTTCGACTCGTCGACCGGCTCTTTGTAGTCATTAAAGCCGACGGGGATCGCACGTTCGATCTCGTGACGGAACTCGGCCATTTTGCGATCGAGAATTCCGCTCTTGAACGGCGTCTTCACCGCCATCATCCCACAGCCGATGTCGACACCGACCGTCGCCGGGATAACGGCGTCCTTAGTTGCAATGACCGAACCGACCATCGATCCGATCCCAAGATGAGCGTCCGGCATCAGTGCGACGTGCTTAAACAGGCACGGCAGACGCGAAACGTTGCGGAGCATGTTATGCTCATCAGCCGACATCTCGTGAGTAACCCACGAAAGCACATCCGCCTCGGCTCCGCTGATGTCCAGTTTGTTGTATGACATATTATTCCTCCAGTCAGAACCACCTGCGGTAGCGGGTGGTTGAAGATAGGGAACAGACCCTATAGGTAAAAATGGACTGTTTTAGAGACTGATCAGACACGTCAGTGTTCAACCACCCGCTACCGCAGGTGGTTCTGACAGAAATTGGCTGACAGGGCGGGGATCGAACCCGCGACAACCCGATTAACGGTCGGGCACTCTACCAACTGAGTTACCTGCCAATGAAATTGGTTGCCGCGGAGGGAATCAAACCTTCATTTCACGGTTAATGAGACCGTTGTTTTGCCGTTAAACTACGCCGCAGAAATTGGTCGATCGGGCGGGGATCGAACCCGCGCGTTCCTCGCTTAAAAGGCGAGTGCCTTAACCAACTTGGCCACCGATCGAAAAGGGACCTGAGATTTCGCGTTCGACATCTCAGATCTGTTGGGGGCAAACGCGGCTGGCGGGCGGCTTGGCAGATCAAACGGACGAGTACGTTTTGTAGTAAACGTGAAGACAGGAGTTGTCACCTTCGTCCGCAGACCACACCGCGCCGCCGGCACGCGTTTGTTCTTGGTAAGACCGTTTACCGGCCGCCTCCACGGCAAGACGGCCGGTCGGGACGCGTGGGAGAAAAGCGTTACTAATGAACCGCAGATGCGGCTCGTGTGTGTTGTTGTATCAAACGGCGTTCGTCGATGATCGCGATCTCTTTTTCGATCGCGTCTCGGAACGCAGCCGCGACTTCGGCGAGTTTTGTCGCTTTGTGCAGACTGTTCTCGCGTTCGGCGTCGGTCGACATATCGAAATGCAGGTATATCTCGTCGTAGCACGACGCCAATTCGAAGACGATCTCTCCGCCCATGGTATGCTCATCGCAGCAGGGCATCGAGTCACGAGTGTCTTCGACGACGGCGATGACGTAAGCCCGCATCTCGGGTTTCAGATTCAGGAACGTCCGCTCCCGAAGGTGATATTTCTTGCTCATCTTCTTTTCCTCGTAAATAAATTGCTGAAAAAAGGTAGTTAATTGGCGACACTTCTCAGCAACTAGGAAAAGCTGAGACGTCACGTAGCGAGCGGTTTATAGTCCCTTGGACTCTTGAACGCAAACATAGGGTTTTTCTCCTTGGACTGATAAATTGGCGGGACCGAACGGACTCGAACCGTCATCGTCTTCGTAGACAGCGAAGTGCATAAGCCTTTCTGCCACGGTCCCGGAAATGGGTGGATCGATCGGATTTGAACCGACAACGACCTCATTCACAGTGAGGTGCTCTACCGAATTGAGCTACGAACCACAAAAAAATGGAGCGGGCATCCGGATTTGAACCGGAGATTAGCGGTTTTGCAGACCGCTGCCTTTGCCGCTTGGCTATACCCGCCGAATTAGTTTTGGGTCTCGAGTCGTGAGTCTTGAGCAGGACATAGCATTTGACCTATGACTCAAGACTGAAGACTGATCTTGGTACACGCGGAGAGATTCGAACTCTCACATTCCTGTTTCTAAGACAGGTGCCTTTGCCGATTTGGCTACGCGTGCGGGAATCGATCGTTGGTCAGAGCGGCAGGATTCGAACCTGCGAACACTTGTTTCCAAAACAAGCCCGTATAGCCTCTGCGGAACACTCTGGTTCTGATCTTGGATTTCCGATTTTAGATTTTAGATTCGTTTTTGGCATGGGAAATCCAAAATCGGAAATCCAAAACCCAAATCGATATGGCTTCGGGGACAGGGATCGAACCTGTATTTTCTGATTCAAAGCCAGACGTCCTGCCTATTAGACGACCCCGAAAATAAGTTGGCGGTACGCAGTATGCGGTTGACAGCGAGGGCAAACTTGCCGCCATTTCCGACAGCGTACTGATCTTTGGAAGAGACGGCAGGATTCGAACCTGCAGCCTTCTCGTTCGTAGCGAGATGCTCTGATTCCGTTGAGCTACGTCTCCGTGATTAGTGAAGAGTGAACCGTGACAAGTGACGGGAACGACAACTTCTTGTCACTCCTCACCTGTCAATGTTCACTCAATTTCGGCTATTCAGTTGTCAAACATCAAAAGTAAAAGGAGCGGCTACTCACGGGTTCCAATAACCCTTGCGTAACCGCTCCTAAAAGATCCAAAACGCCAAATTAACGTCTTGCTTTCGATGTTTTCAGGAGCGGGAACGCCGCTCCCGCTGTATCAATCTAGTTGTTGCGAACGATCTAGACCGTTCGGTTTGATTTGGTAATTCAAGCTCTCCGGACACAGACACATTCCAAGACCCCATGCGAAGTTCCGCCGCGTATCGAGGCGTCCAGCTCCGGCTGAGAATGTCATGGTTATGTGTTCTGAGCTTCGAATCATCGAATTATCTCCCAAAAGTATCGCCCACCTCTGCGAGCGAGTTTGAAGTATAAACACAGGTAAAAATCGCTTGTCAAGCGCTTTTTTTGCAGTTTTACTAAAATCAGGCAAAATTTTCAAAAATGAACGAAGCCTCCGGGTTCGAGAACTGTAGCTGTATCGTCCTCTATAAGCTCAATGATCCCAACATTTGTGGTGGTCTCACCAATATAGTGAAACCCCAGGTCACGGGTCACAGAAATTTTTTCCCGGGAACATGTGAAAAGCAGTTCAAAGTCTTCACCGCCGTGCAAAGCCAAATCAATGGCCCGGTCGGCAAGATCGGTCAACGATGAGATGGCCGGGTCGGCAGGAATGAGTTCTGCGTTGATACGTGCACCAACGCCGCTCGCGGAAAGAATGTGTGAGAGATCTGACGAAACGCCGTCGCTCACATCTATCATTGCGGTCGGCAACCCATATTCCTGCAACAGCTTACCGGTATCAACCTGAGGCAACGGTTGAAGCTGGCGATATAATAAATGCCGTACCGGTATGGGTTCGGAGGCGCCGAGTCGATGCCCCTGTTCCAGTAATCCCAGGCCGGCGGCGGCACCTCCCGTGTAACCGGTAATAAATATTGCATCGCCCGATCTTGCGCCTGACCGTAAGATCGCCCGGCCCGAGGCAACCTCGCCGAGTACGATCGAATCGACTACCAGTTTGTCCGGAACCCGTGATACGTCGCCGCCCACGATCTCCACCGCATGTTGTTCCGCAAGCTTGTATAGGCCATTGTAAAACCGCTCGAGAAAGTCAGTATTCCATAAGCTTTCCGGCACGCCTATTGAGATCAATGACCAATTAGGCGTTCCGCCCATGGCCGCAATATCTGAAAGCGAAACTGCCAGGGCCTTGTGCCCCAGAAGCTCCGGCGTGGTCCACTCGAGTCGAAAGTCGATATCCTCAACCAGCAGGTCCGCTGAGATCAGGAGATCGGTCGTTTGGTCCTTTGGCAGGACCGCACAATCGTCGCCGATATGGGCCAGGCCGTATTTCGACTTAAGGCTGTGGATAAAATCGAATTCACTCCTCATTTGTATTGACACAAGTGCAATAAATACATAGAATAGCGGCTATAGTTTTATACAAGACTTTAACACAAGGTGACTTGAGATGGGACATGAACCTGTAGTAATACCTGAGAAAATCTATTTCAAAATTGGCGAAGTATGTGATCTCGTAGGGGTTCAGGCCCATGTGTTGAGGTACTGGGAGACCGAGTTTCCAATGCTCTCTCCGCAAAAGAACAAGTCGGGCCAGCGGAGCTATCGCCGACGCGATGTGGAGATCGCCGTACGTATCAAGCAGCTCCTCTACAACGAGATGTTCACGATCGCCGGTGCCCGTAAAAAGCTTCAAACCGAGCATCGTGATGGCTCCAGGTCAAGGTCGGCTCCGGCGGCTGCAGTCGAGCCAACCTCCGCGCCATCGACAAGTCCAATGTCCGGCCGCGTCGAGGCGCCGACACTTTTCGAGGTAGGATTCTCAAATTCGCCGGCTCCCGTCACTGATGGCGCTAAAGTGGGCTCCTCGGCCTTTGACCGCAGCCAGCATGACGCGATAAAGGTTCTGGCCTCGCATCTGCTCGAGCTACGCGAAATGTTAAAATCTCCACCAGTCAGTTGAGGCACCGAAATTTGTCTGGTTTGACAATTCACCGTCGTAAAACTACTCTAAAAATCGAGATTTCGGGACGTAGCGCAGTCTGGTAGCGCGTTCGCTTGGGGTGCGAGAGGTCGCTAGTTCAAATCTAGTCGTCCCGACCATATGCAAAGCTCCCGGTTCATTTGAACCGGGAGTTTGGTGTATTCCCAGCCCGAAAAACTCACTCGCCTTCTTTATCTGATTCTTCGGCTGCGGCGGACGAGCCAAATGTTTTAGCTCGTAGCCTGACGATCAGGAACTGGTCGAAGAATGCGATCGCTGCCACTAGTAGTATCAATATCGCCGCCAGTATCGGAGCAAACGAAAATCCGCCTTCTGCCATTCCGTTCGACGTCCGAAAGTCGATGAAAACCCGGTCAAGCCAAAAGTATTTGACGACCGCGAAAACGGAAAAATAGATCAGGCTCGTCCATATCGCCCATGATTTGCCGGTCGCCCAGAGTACCGCGTTTCCGAGCACCATCAGTATGACGATCGATATCCAGAGAACCGCCCATGCCAGCCCGGCATGATATTCATATCCCGTGACGGCCGCCGCAGGCTGGCCGATGCTCTGGAGCCAACTCCATGCATAGTATGTGAAAAAGGCCATCACGATCACGGCAGCGGCCACGACCCCAAAATAAAGTTTGCTCCACATACCGCAAGGTTTACCACAGAACGCCGGACAAAACAAAAAGGCCCGTCCGGCCTGGCCGACGGACCGGTTTCACACGCCAGGTCGCAGTATCACTGCGGCTTGACCGTCAAATAGATCGTCTGTCCGCGACGAGAGATCAGCAGCAATACGGGCTTGTCACTCGACGAGCCAAGAGCGGACTGGACGTCCGCCGCCGAATTGACAGGCTTCTTATTGATCTCGAGAATAACGTCACCTCGGGCAACCCCTTCCTCTGCGGCCGGCCCGTCAGGGTCAACATCGGTCACGACCATGCCCTCGGCGGTATCGAGGCCCAATTGACGTGCCGACTGGGCTGTGACCGGCTGGAGGTCGAGTCCGGGCCGTCACCCTGGCCCCGGTCCGGACCAGAATTTCGAGCCGAGGCCGGATCGAATTCGTCGAGCGTGACCGCAAGGTCGATCGCCTTTCCGTCGCGCAGGACCGTTAGCTTTATCTCGGTGCCGGGCTGCGTGCCGGCAACTTTGTTGCGGAGTACGTTGCTGTCCTCGATCTTTTCGCCGTTAATGGCGGTTATCAGATCGTTTCGCTTTACGCCGGCCTTATCGGCCGCACTTCCGGCGGTCACGTTGGTGACGATCACACCGGTTCGCTGTTCGAGGTCGAGGGCCTTTGCCAACTCATCCGTGACATTCTGGATCCCGACACCGAGGCGGCCCCGGCGTACCTTACCGTCTTTGATCAGTTGCTCCATGACCGATTTGGCCATATTTGACGGTATCGAGAACGCAATGCCGATATTGCCGCCGCCGGCGCCGCCCGACAGGATCTGGGAATTGATGCCGATCAGCTCGCCGTTCAGGTTGACCAGTGCGCCGCCGGAATTTCCGCGGTTGATCGGAGCGTCAGTTTGCAAAAAATCTTCAAAACTACCGTCGCTCAGCCCAGTTCTGC
>CAYSMU010000144.1:0-7471 GCA_964432145.1 uncultured Chloracidobacterium sp. | reverse complement strand
CGGCCGTTCGGTCAAAACTGAAGTTTAACATTCACGGTTGTCCGCAACGAAATTAGGCGAACCTGTGGAATGCGTCGTAGGGGGTCGGATCATTGGCCATTCGCAGTATCATCTCCGGCCACGAATCCGGAACGAAACCAGTTACCTCTCTGAATCTAGTCGAGTCAAGGCTGCGGTCGATCGAAAATTTCCCGTCGGGTATGATCTCTATCTTAGCCTCATACGCTTGGTTGATCAGCCTAAGAAGATCGAACTTGCTAATCGATTGGCTCGATACATGGTACAGCCCGGTAAGTTCGGGATGGTCTCTTATCAACATCGCCAGGATCTCGGCAAGAACGATCGTCGGAAAACCAGTATAGATGGCCCGTGTATAGCCGTTAACAGTTCCTCCGCGATTCGAAAGAAACCACTCGATTAAGCTGTGCGCAGTGTCGAGTTCCCTTCCGATGATCGAGGTCCTGATCGTCAAGCAATTCTTCCCGATAGCCTCGCCAAGATGCTTGCTTCGTCCGTAATCGTCCGCGGCATCAGACTCATCAGCTTCGACATAATTCCCGCCGGCGCCGGAAAAGACACAATCGGTACTGATACCGACCAGGCGAAAGTCCAGTATTCCTGCAAGCCTCGACAATTCTGCGGGCAATTCGGTGTTTAGCCGCAACATGTAGTCAAGGTCCCTGGCCATAGTGACCTGCTTGATGACGCCTACTGCGTTCACAACAACATCGGGATCTGTGATCTCAAGTACATGTCGAAGTTGTACGAAATCCGAGGCATCGACTTCAGCTAAAGTTTTCGCTTCTTCAAATATCCCAAACCTCTTAACACTGGAAAACTCTCGACGGATGGTCGTAAATGTTTCGAACTCATGACCGAAGACCTGCACGAGTTTATGCCCGAGCATACCGCTTCCGCCTAAGACTAGTACACGTTTCATTGGGGAGTAACAAACTTGGTATTTCGAAATAAGTAGACGTCAGGGAACGACTCGGTGTCACGCGAGGTCAATTCAAAACCAAGATTCTCGACGATCCGAATGATCTTGTCGGGATGCCTCCCTTCTGCCCCGTGTATTTCCATTATTAGATAACGGCATTGCGCGAGGCGGTCATGTGTCGGAGTCGACAGGATCTCGAACTCCGCCCCCTCGACATCCAGCTTGCAGATGTCAATGATCCGGCCGCTAAAATAGCGACCGTAGATCTCATCGAGTGTGACTCCGTCAATCTCGTATTCTTTGGCATTCTTTACACTTTTGTCGGGAATTATACTATCCGAAACCCCGCCGGGGCCGAGTTTGACTTTTAGTTTTTGGCTTTCACCGCAGACTGCTGCGTTTATCGCGATAACTTCACAATCAAGATTTCGATGGAGATTGAAATGTAGCCGAACATAAGTTCGTGGATTGAGTTCGACGCTTACCACCTTATCCAGTTGGAAACCATGTGCCGCGAGAAGAAGCGGAAAACCGCCATTGCTGCCCCCGATATCGAGAATGTTAAGGGGACGTTTGAGATCCATCTTAGAAAAAAATTGCGTGTACATCTGCGAAGTCAGGACTTCACGGGCTCCGTTGGCGTCACCGGATGCATGATCGACGAGAATGTCGAGTCCTCTATATCGGTAAACGTGCAAATGCTCGCGGCGAAACAGCGATTTGGTGAAGGTGAGCCAAAGGCGGTTGTCGAACGCCCAGATCTCGCGAAGGCCCCTTATTTTTGTCGCAAGACTCATTGTTTAGCTTTGGCTTCAAGTATCCCCAAACAGGCCTCCGATACTTCTTCCACGGAGACAAGGTCGAGGCACTCATTATTGTTATAGCAATCCGGTGTCAAACAGCCCTCACAGGCCACGCGTTTTCTAAAGATCATATTTTTTGCTCCTATTGGAGCCCAACGCCCGATCCAGTCGATCGCCGCAAATACCGCAACACACGGAGTGCCCACTGCGGCGGCTAGATGCATGGCTCCTGTATCATTACCTACATAAAGTTCGCATGACTCCAGCATCGCTGCGGATTCCCTTACGCTTAGCTGCCCGGCAGCGTTTACACCGGTTCCCCACGTTGCGATCAAGCGCGATCCGAGCTCAGAATCTTCAGAGCCGCCAAACACTATCGGAAACACGTTATGTTCACTGACGAGTTTGGTGATCACGTCCGCAAAACGTTCTTCGGGCCAGACCTTGGATCTCCATTTGCTGCCCGGTGCGACGGCGATCAAACGACGCGGAGCAACATTCGCAGCCCTCTTGAACCAGTCCAGCGCGGAATTTCTTTCGCCGTCGGTCAGAAGAAGGTCGGTCAAGCGCTGATCTTCCTTAACTTCGACATTTTCGCTAGCGAGCAAGTTGAGCATAAAGCTTGCTTCGTGCTCGACTTCTGGTGTCGGCCTGGGGATAACGGCCGGGAGCGAATTCTGGCGAATGAATTCGGCTCCGATAACTCGTTCGATCCCACACATGCGAAAAAAGGACAAGTCACGATCGATCTGCCGGTCACTTCTAATTCGCGGCATTAGATAAAAGACGGTGTCGAATTTTCTCGACCGGATCTTGCGGCAAAGGTTTGCGAAAGCCGCAGCTCTGGCGAACCAAGTCAAATTAGTCGGATATGCTATCGAGTCATCTATTAGGCCCGTTTTGGGAAGCACGTCCACCGGGGAAACATAATTCGGATTTCTAGTATCGTCATTAGTCAATAGCGTTATCCTTGCAGACGGAAAGTTAGTTCGCAAGACCCAGAAAGCCGGCAGGGCGACAACGGTATCGCCCAAATGCCCGATCCGAAAGATCAAAATATTCTTTAGACTCAATTGGTTGCCGTGCCCTCCCGGGCGACGCCCACCGCACGCCGAAGTTCGTCAAGAACTATGGAGGTTGTCCCGACCTGTTCCACAACAATACCTGCGGCTACGTTCGCCAGGTGAGTTGCCGTCTCAAAATCGGAACCAGCTCCCAATGATGTTGCAAGTGTGGCGATCACAGTGTCGCCAGCGCCAGTAACGTCATAAACACTTCTAGCAAGAGCAGGAAAATGCTGCGGGTTTTGGCCGTTTCGGAATAAGGTCATTCCAAGTTCGCCCTGAGTGATCAGTACGGCATCGACCTCGAGATCACGGAGCAGCGAAGTGCCTGAGCTGGCAACAAGTTCAGGATGATTTTCGACTAAAGAACTCGCGTCGGCAGCTTCCTTCTGATTGGGAGTGATCATAGTCGCATGTCGGTACTTGCGGTAATCCTTCCCCTTTGGGTCAACGAGGATGATCTTTTGTGCTGATCGTGACGCTTGAATAAAGGCAGAAAGTAGATCGCCGGTCAGCACTCCTTTCGCATAATCTGAGATGATCACGGCGTCCACCTTGTCTATTAGCTCGCAGGCGACGGCGGTTAGCGACTCCTCGGCAGTACCGCTCAGCGGTTCGTCCATCTCCTGATCGATTCGTGCCACCTGTTGACCGTGTGCTATAACGCGAGTTTTTACAGTTGTCGGACGTTCCGAACAGGTGATCAAATGCTCTACATCCACGCCGGATCTCGATACAAGCGAACGAAGATGCTTAGCCTCCTCGTCATTGCCGACTACCCCGACCAAGATCGCCTGAGCACCGAGGCCGGCAATATTGACCGCAACGTTCGCGGCGCCGCCGGCGGCAAGCGATGTACTTTCCAGTTTTACCACGGGAACCGGGGCCTCCGGCGATATCCGACCGACGCTGCCCCACCAATATCGGTCGAGCATTACGTCGCCGAGGACTAAGATCTTTGTATTTGCGAACGAGTCAAGTAGCTGCATTACCTGGTTTCGGCGCCTCCGATCTTTTTGTCGATCATTTCGCACCAGATATGGGCGATAGTAATGTGTGCTTCCTGAATACGGGCCGTCCTTTCTGCGGGGATCATTATACAGGTGTCCGACAGGGACGCGAGTTTCTTTCCGTTACGACCTGTCATCCCGATTATTGAGCAGCCGCGTCGTCGCGCTTCCATTACCGCCGCGATAACGTTGGGGGAATTGCCGCTCGTACTTATTGCGATCAGGCAGTCACCCTTCGAGGCGAGAGCCTCGACCTGTCGTGCAAAGACTCTCTCAAAACCGTAATCATTTGCGATTGCCGTCAGGGCCGACGTATCGGTAGTGAGTGCGATCGCCGGCAACGCACGCCGCTCACTCTCATAACGGCCGACGAATTCGGCGGCTATGTGCTGAGCGTCCGCTGCGCTGCCTCCGTTCCCGCAAATCAAGATCTTATTTCCGTTCTCAACTGTGTCGATAAGCAACTGAGCACATTCCGATATCGAGGCGACTGTCTCACTCGCGATGAGTTCGAATAACGCTTGATGCTCGTTCAAAGATGCGGAAAGGACCGTTTCTCCCTCACATAATACCGCAGTTTCGGCGGTCGCCATGCGCGCAATGAGACCGCTCGACGAGAATCCCTCGACGACAGGCAGCGAATGCACCCTGCCTCCATAGCTCTCAACAAAGTCAGCACCGATTATCTCGTTGCGCGACCAATCACCGCCCTTTACCAGAACGTCCGGTCTGATCGATTCAATGAGCTTTTCAGGTGTCAATTCGTTAAAGATACGCACGTCGTCCACCGATCGAAGCCCGAGCAGGACGGCCCTTCTGGCTTCCTCATTCTGTACCGGACGACCCGGACCCTTGATCTTTCGAACCGACTCGTCACTGTTTATACCAACGATAAGGCGCGAGCCAAGTGCACGGGCACGCTCGAGCAGATCGATATGGCCGGGGTGAATAATATCGAAGACTCCGTTCGTAAAAACGATCATAGTTAAGTAGCGAATCTCCGTGTATCCATCTTTCTTGCGATAAGTGCGACCACCAGGATGCCTATCGTCGCGGTAAACCCGACTTTCACCACTGTCGGAACGATCGTGCCGTAGAATCCTTCGTAAGATACCGCCGTAAGCAACATGAAATAAACTGTGGTCCTCCATATCGGGGCATTTCCCTCACCGATCAATGTCGAGTAAATAAATCTCAAGATTACTCCGAGAATGAACATTCCGATGGGAACGCCGATGATCCCGAAATTTCGAAGCAGATCCCCGATCGGTGTGATCGCGAACGATGATTCCGCGGTGTTGAAATATAGATCGCTATATTTTCGGGCGTCAGACGCAGCAGGCTTCTCATTCCAGATAACCCTCGGTATGAAAAAGGTCGACGTGTCGATCCAAATATTGTTGTCGAGGCCGTATGCTTCCTCGTAAGGTGCCAATTTCTCGTAATTGGATACAACAACCGCAAGCGTACTCACGATATCGAGCCGCTCGGACAACGTTGTAAGTCCCATCGAAAGACTATCGTAAGTATTATGCCTCCCAACCTCATCAAACGTTTTCAGTATGTTCTCAGCATATTGACCGCCACTCTGCGTTGCTTCAGTTCCTTTTATCGAGCGAAATGTGGTCCCATAAACCATTCCGATGGTTATCCCGAGAGTTAGCAGGCTAGCGCCGATAAGGCTGTGTTTCATCGTAAACCGTCGACCCGAAAATATGTAGGCAATAAAAATCACGATGAATATTTGCACAAGTGAACCTCGGTTTCCGGCAAAAAGCGCCGAGCTTAGATCCACAGCAACCAGGGCCAGGATGATGATCGCGGAAATTCCCGTAAATCTTGGAAGTCGAAAGATCACAAGCCATAACAGGAAACTTGCCTCAACCCGAAGCAACGTTGAAAGGTAAATCAGGCCCGCGTATGTATTCGATTCGGCAGATATCTGGTAACCGAATAATCCAACCGCAAACGCGAATATTGTGTTCATCACACCAAGGACCAAGAGGAGTATGCCGGGCAACACAAATGCAGTCGGCTCGTAGTCGGCAGTTGGCAGCAGTCTGTTGAGGAGATTCCCGGCCAGCGAGCCTATCGGTGTAAAATACCCAACCGCGAGGCTCGCGAACCCCAGTGAGATCAAGACCATCGTCAGGGGCAAATCATATTCGGCATCCTGAATATACGAGAGATAGTAAGGATCTGAGTACCCCGTAGAGAGAAAGATTCCACCGAGTACGAATGCCGGTGCAAAGTAGGATGCTGATGCAAAAACGATCGGGTTTGTGAAGCTAAACTCTCCCTTGTAATAGAGATAGATCGAAGGTATCGCGATCACTACGCCAGTCCCGAAAACCCACGGTAAAAGAAAAAGAAATGGAAACGACTCGAAAGCACCACCGATAGCCCCCAGCATGATCAGCGCAACAAGTACCGCGATCGCCATTACGACGATCGCCACGATCCCCTTCTTGTCGGCAGTGATCGGTGCAGTACTATGCGAAAGATTTACGGCCATAGTGATAGGGTCTGCCGTCTACGATCAGATGCGGCAAACAAGAATAATCCCGTCGGCCCACTGAGGGGCGATCCGTACGCAGACATCATTTAGAACATTCAAAAACCAGCGGTTATGGGGCCGGTGTTCTAAGCCTATATCATAAAACAAAAATCGCTCGGCTCGCATTCCATGCCGTTCGACCTGTAGTTTCAAGGTCGAATACGAGTAATAAGCAACATGGTCCGGGTGGACAAACTCAGTTCTGCCCCTCTTTCCCCGCAGTCCATACCAAAAGAACCTCATTGCACAATAGGCGTTGATAGTGGTCAGGATCAGCCTTGAGTCCTGGTTCATAAATCGTTTTATACCGTTAAGAAATAGGCCTGGATTATTGAGATGCTCGATCATCTCGCCCGCGACTATAACATCAAACGTTTCGTCCAATTCTAAAACGTCTAGATGTTCAAGGTTTGCGGCGAATATGTTCGCGGCCCCGCTCGCTTTGAGCACCTCGATCCCAACCTCATCGGCATCGATACCAAATAGTTGTTCCGCTACCCTTTCAAGATCATGATGGAGCAGCATATCATTCGCGATAGCTTCATCGGTGTAAGGGTAGTTCGTGCAGCCAAGATGGAGCACTTTCTTTCCCCGGCACGCCTCGCGAATAAAGTCGACGCGTTGAACAAGCTGAAAATTGTCAGGTCCTGCCAGATCCATCGCTTTGTGGCTCACTACCTAGGTGTTTCGAAACCCCGAAACCAGGTCCAACACGGCGTTTCTTTCATCCTCCTCGAAGAATCCTACCCCTATCAGAACTACTACGAACACGATAGTCCCAAGTATACTGAGTGCGATCAGGGCCGGCCATCCCGGATGCATAAAACTTGTGATCAAAAACTGCGTCGCGCAGGCTGCACAGGCGGCTCCAAGAAGCCGTACTCCCGCACCCGTCCAAAATTTCAGGCCGGGACCGCCCAGTAAGCTTTTTTCAACATAAACGACCAGCGAAATGAGTGAGAATACACCTATCAATCTCGCCGCAGCTACGCCTTCAGTTTGCCATCTTTCGGATAATACGACCATTAGTGGGGCTGAGACGGCCAACCAAGCTGCTCCGGCGATGGCATTCGCTTTTGCCATTCCAAATGATTCCG
>CAYSMU010000143.1:6636-7527 GCA_964432145.1 uncultured Chloracidobacterium sp. | reverse complement strand
GGAATCCTGTTAGGGGCTCTGGCGTCCGTAATCATGCTGCTGAGCGCAACCGTCGAGGTGGCCAACAAACTAACGGGTGGTAATACATTGATACTGCCAAAGCTTGTTAAGGCATTCAGCGCCGATCTGGAACTCAATGTGCCAAACTTCTTCTCGATGCTGCTGCTGCTGTTTGTCTCCTCGCTGCTGGCGCTAACCGCATTAATAAAACGAAAGCTGTCTCAGCCCTATGCCTGGCACTGGCTAGGATTGGCACTCGGCTTCGGCATCATGGCATTTGACGAGATCGTCTCCGCGCACGAAAAGCTGATAGAGCCGATGCAGGCGTTTATGGGAAAGCAGAATCTTGGGCTCTTCTATTTCGCCTGGGTTGTCCCGGCGATCGGATTGCTGCTTGTCCTGGCGGCGATATTCTTTCGTTTTTGGTGGAAGCTTCCGAGCAAGACGCGAATTCTATTCTTCATCGCCGGGAGCGTTTATTTAGGAGGCGCAGTCGGGATGGAACTTATCGGGGGCCGATACTTCGAGGCCTATGGATCGAATCTGACATACGTGGCGCTCACAACATTTGAAGAGAGCCTCGAATCAGCGGGACTTGTTGTCTTTGCCTGCGCGGTTATCGCGTATCTTCGGAATCAATTTAGTCGTCTGGAAGTCAGAACATCGTCCAGCGACACATGAGTGTGAGTTATCATATGGAAAACACCGCGAATCTAAACCGCATAAACCAAGCAACCTTCGAAAGGGCTGATGTCGTAAAGTACTACCAACATGTAGACGAGTTATTGCCCGCCGAACGAGCGCTATTTCAGCGGCTCGAATCGAGCATCCGCAATAGCCGGGTCCTCGATCTTGGGGTCGGTGGAGGCAGGACGACAGCGGCGCTGTTAA